>NZ_BDLP01000274.1:0-6035 GCF_001950415.1 Roseomonas sp. TAS13 | reverse complement strand
GGCCGGTCGCCGGCTTCGCCTTGACGCTCCGCGTCACCTGCGTGCCACGATGGCTGTCGCTGCCCTTGCGGGCGGCATCGGCATTCCCCGCGCCGAGCACCGCCGCCAGGCCACAGCCCGCCAGCACGAACAGAAACTTCCCCCAAACGGATCTACGGCGCATGTCTTCCCCCTTCATGCGTCAGTTGAGATGCGGCAGCGCCAGGTATTCCCGGCTCTGCATCTCCATGAGGCGGGAGGCGGTGCGCTGGAACATCTGCGCGTTCTCCCCCCGCTCATAGAGAGTGTCCGGCTGCGCGGCGGCACTGGCCACCAGCTTGCAGCGGTGCTCGTACAGGGCGTCGATCAGCGTGATGAAGCGACGCGCCTTGTCGTAATTCTCCGGTCCGAGCCGCGGCACCCCGTCCAGGACCAGGGCATGGAAGCGCTTCGCCAGCGCCAGGTAGTCCCCCGGCCCCAGGAAGGCCCCGCAGAGCTCGTCGAAACCGGCCCGCGCGACGCCCCCATGCGCCTGCGGGACGGTGAAGCTGCGGCCCGGCATCTCGATCCGCGCGGGCTCCCCATGGTCCCGCCCGGTCAGCTCCCGGAAGGCCGCGTCCAGTGCGCGTTCCGCCCGCCCATCATCCGGGCTGTGCCAGGTGGTGGTCAGGGACCGCCCCCGGTCGCGCCGGTAGTCCTGCCGCGAATCCAGGAACAGGAGTTCGGTCCGCGCCTGGATCAGGGCGATGAAGGGCAGAAAGGCATCCCGGCCCGGCTTGCCCTTGAACAGATCCTCCGGCGCCGTGTTGGATGTCGCGACCACCACCACCCCACGCGCGAAAAGCGCCCCGAACAGCCGCCCCAGGATCATGGCGTCGGTGATGTCATGCACCTGGAACTCGTCGAAGCAGAGCAGCGCGGCCTTGGCGGCGATGCTGTCGGCGAGCGGCGGAATCGGGTCGTCGCCGCCCGGATTCTCCCGCTTCCACAGATGGATGCGCCGGTGGCTGTCCTGCATGAACTGGTGGAAATGGATGCGCTGCTTGCGTGCCACCTGGGCCGTGTCGAAGAACAGGTCCATCAGCATGGACTTGCCCCGCCCGACCTCGCCCACGAGGTACAGGCCCTTCGGCGCCTCCGGCAGCGTCTCGGCCGCGGGCCTGCGCCGGAACAGCCGGCCCAACAGCCCGCCACCCTCGGCCGGCGGCCCGGCCAGGGGCTTCGGATCGTAGCCCCGGATGCGCTGCCACAGGTCCTGAAGCCGCTCCGCCGCCTTTTCCTGCGCCGGATCGGGGCGCAGATTGCCCGCCGCCACCCTGTTCCGGTAAGCGGGAAGCGGCCCTTCCCCCTGGGGAGCCGGGGCGTCAGCGAGACTGCCCGACAACGATCCGTCCATCGGAACAGTGTCCTAGACCGCCGAACCGTTTATCGCAACCGCGTGATGACGGACGGTCGTAACTTTCACGACAGTTGAAGAAGACGCCTCAACCCCGTGTTTCAGCGCGAATTTCGTTGCCCTGCCTTTGACCTGCCCGCCAGAGGCGCATCCTGTTCCCCGTGGAACGCCGGTGGCGGGTCCCGTTGTCCGGATCAGGCGGCGCGCCTGAAGGCGCCGGCCTCCTGGGGGTGCCACCAGCGCCCGCCGATCACCACGCCCTCGGACAGGATGCGGCGGTCGCCGTTCAGCACCTCGCCGGTCACGTCCACGTAGTCGAAACTCCCCTCCTTCACCGAGAGGATGGTGGCGTCGCCCGCGCTGCCCGGCTTCAGCGAACCGAGCTCGGGCCGCTTCAGCGCCCTGGCCGGCTCAACGGTGGAACGGGCGATCACCTCGTCCAGCGGCATGCCGAGGCAAAGGAACTTCGACAGGGTGGTCACCTGGTCGAAGGCCGGGCCGTCGATGCAGAGCGCATGCACGTCGGAGGAGATGGTGTCCGGCGGGAAGCCGTTGGCCAGCATGGCGCGCGCCGTCCTGAAGGCGAAGCTGCCCTGGCCATGCCCGATGTCGAAGATCACCCCCCGCTCGCGCGCCGCCAGCACCACCGGCTTCACCCGGCCCTGGGCGGTGATCGGCGCATTGGGGAAGGGCCGGAAGCAATGCGTCAGGATGTCGCCGGGCCGCAGCCGCTCCACCACCTCCTCGTAGCTCGGCGGCGGATGGTCGATATGCGCCATGAGCGGCAGGCCGGTCTCGTCGGCCACCTGCAACGCGATGTCGAGCGGCACCGTGCCGGAATTGCCCGAGGCATGCAGACCGACCCGCACCTTGATGCCCACGATCAGGTCGCGGTTGGCATCGGCCACCTGCACCGCCTCGATCGGGTTCATCATGCGTAGGTCACCGCTCTCGCCCACCATCACGCGCTTGGAGAAGCCGTAGATGCCGGCATGGGAGACATGGAGATAGGCCAGGATGCGCACCTGGCTGCGCTCGATCACATGGTGGCGGAAGCCCGGCCAGTTTCCCGGCCCGGCGCTGCCCGTGTCCACGGCGGTGGTGACGCCGGAGATTCGCGCGAAATGCTCCGCATTGATGCCGAGCGAGGTGCCGCCGTCATAGACATGGGTGTGCAGGTCGATCAGCCCGGGCGAGACGATATACCCCGATACGTCGCGCACATCCGTTTCCGGCCCGGCCTCCAGCCCCTTGCCCAGCTTCGCGACCTTGCCGCCGGAGAAGCCGACATCCATGACACCGTCAATCTTCTGCGACGGGTCGATCACCCGCCCGCCGGTGAGGATGAGGTCATAGGACATGGACAGAGGACTCCCAGGAACAGCGGCCGCGGCAAAGGGCGGCCCGCAGGCGGCTGCGGACCGTAGAACCCTTCGCCAGGGCTGCAAATGCGTCCCGGGGCGATTCCGTCACCCGCTCTCCGCCGCCCGGGCCAGGATCCGCTCCACCCAGCGCTGCGATTCCAGCGCCTCCTCCCCGGAAACGGCGGGTGGGCGCCCCATGCGGCAGGCCTCCAGGAAGTCGGCGATCAGCGCCCGGTGGGCATCATGCGGGAAGTCCATGATGTTCGCCCCGCTGCCGGTGCTGCCCTCGGCCTCCACCCGCTCCCGCCGCCCATCCGCCCAGGCGAGGTCCAGCGCCCCGCCGACCAGGCTGGCCGAGCCCGCGACGCCGATCACCTCGATCCGCTCCGGCTGCCCCGGCGGAAAGGCGGTGGTGGCCGTCAGCACCCCCGGCGCGCCATTGCCCAGCCGCAGCAGCGCGGCGACATAGTCCTCCGCCTCCATCCGGTGCAGCGCCGTGGTGCGCGCCTCCGCTGCCGTGACCGCGCCGATCCCGACCAGGGAGCGGAACAGGTCCAGCGTGTGGATCGCCTGGGTCAGCAGCACGCCGCCGCCATCGCGCGCCAGGGTGCCGCGCCCCGGTTCGTCGTAATAGCTCTGCGGCCGCCACCAGGGCACGGCCATCGAGGCCGCCTGCACAGCACCCAGAGCCCCACTCTCCAGCACGGCGCGCAGCCGCAGGCTGGCCGGACGGAAACGGTGCTGCAGCATCACGCCGAGGCAGAGCCCGGCCCGCCGCGCGGCCTCGACCAGGGTCGCGCCCCTGGCCGCATCCAGCTCCAGCGGCTTCTCCACCAGCACATGCCTGCCGGCATCGAGGCAGCGCCGCGCCACCTCCAGATGCGCCGCCGGCGGGGTGAGCACCAGCACCACCCGCACGCGCGGATCGGCGATGGCGGCCCCGATATCCGTCGTGACCGGAAAAGGGAAGTCCCGCGCGAAAGCCGCCGCCCGCTCCTCCGTCCGGCTGGCGGCCCAGACGACCTCGGCCCGGTCCGACAGGTCCAGCAGGCTGCGCGCATGCGGTTGGGCGGCGGGGCCCAGCCCCACCATCGCGACGCCGATCCGTTCCATGATGCCCTCCCCTCCCGGTGCCACGGCCGGGCACCCCGGGGAAAAGCCTATCCCTGGCCCGTTCCTTCCGGCCAGAGCCGCTTCAGCGCGCCGATCAGCGCGGCGGTGGAACCGTCATGTCCCGGCCCCACCGGCCCCGAAAGCTCCGGCAGGATCGCACTGGCCAGTTGCTTGCCCAGTTCCACGCCCCACTGGTCGAAGGCGTTCACGTCCCACAGCGCCCCGAGGCAGAAGACCTTGTGCTCGTACAGCGCAACGAGCTGTCCCAGGGTGAAGGGCGTCAGCTCCGGGATCAGGATGGTCGTGCTCGGCCGGTCGCCGGGGAAGAGCCGGTGTGGCAGCAGCGCCTCGACCTCCGCCGCGGACCTGCCGGATTTCAGCATCTCCGCCCGCACCTCCTCGGCGTCGCGGCCGCGCAGCAGCGCCTCGGCCTGGGCCAGCCCGTTGGCCAGCAGCAGCCGGTGGCTGGCCGGGAAATGGTGGTCCGGCCGCGCCACCAGCACGATATCCGCCGGCACCGGCGTGGTGCCCTGGTGCAGCAGCTGCATGAAGGAATGCTGCGCGTTGGTCCCCGGCTCGCCGAAGACCACCGCCCCGGTGTTGTGCGCCACCGGCAGCCCCTCCATCGTCACGCGCTTGCCGAGGGACTCCATCTCCAGCTGCTGCAGATGCGCCGGGAAGCGCGCCAGCCGCTCGTCATAGGGCAGCACCGCGCGGGTGCCGTAACCCAGCCCGTCCACATGCCAGACCTCGGCCAGCGCCATCAGCAGCGGCAGGTTCTCCGCATCCGGCGCGGCGAGGAAATGCTCGTCCATCGCCCGCGCCCCGGCCAGGAGCCGCTCGAAGGCCCGCCAGCCGCAGGACAGCGCGATCGACAGCCCCACCGCCGACCACAGGCTGAACCGCCCGCCCACCCAGTCGCGGAAGCCGAAGACCTGGTCCTCCGGCACGCCGAATGCCGCCGTGGCCTTCCGGTTGGTGGACAGCGCCACGAGATGCCGATCGCCCGCCTCCCCCAGCGCGGCGCGCAGCCAGTCCCGCACCAGATGCGCGTTGGACATGGTCTCGGCGGTGGTGAAGGTCTTGGAGGCCACCAGCACCAGCGTCCGCGCCGGGTCGAGCTGGTGGCGCAGCGCCTCCCAGGCATGGCCGTCGGCGTTGGAGAGCCAGTGCGCCCGCATCGGGCTGTCATGCCGGTGCAGCGCCCGCACCACCATCTGCGGTCCGAGGTCGGAGCCGCCGATGCCGATGTTCAGCACATCCGTATAGGGCTGGTCCGCATGGGTCCGCAGGGTGAAGGCCCGCATCGCCTCCAGCGTGTCGTTCACGCTGGCCGAGGCATCCTCCGCCCCGTCCCGCTCCAGCGCCCGGAAGGTGCCGCGCGGTGCCCGCAGCGCCATGTGCAGCACGGCACGGTCCTCGGTCGCGTTGATCCGCTCCCCCGACGCCATGGCCCGGCGCCGCCCCGCCACGTCGCGCATGCCCGCCAGGCCGAGCAGCGCCCGCAGCACCTCCGGGCTCAGCGAGGTCTTCGACAGGTCCAGCGTCACCCCATCGGCATGGAAGGTGAACCGCTCCGCCCGGCCCGGATCGGCGGCGAAGAGCGGCCGGATCGCCGAAGCCCCCGGCGCCCGCGCCAGGGATGCGATCTCCGTCCACTTCGCGGTGGCGTCGGCATCCTGCGGCATGCGATTCCCTTTCCCTCACTTCCGGTCCGTCAGGCCCGCTCCGCACGGGCAATCTCGCCTGACCCAGCGCGGGAGCGGGCGCGGGCGTTGCATGCCTGTGCCTGGCGGCGGCCACAGCCCCGCCCGGCCCCGCCCCGCGCGGATCAGATCCCTTCCGGCTTCCCCGCCACCACGGCGCCCAGGCGGCCGGGCTGCAGCACGCGCGCCGCCACCCTGGCCACGCCATCGCGGGTCATCGCCGCCAGCCGTTCCGGCCGCTTCGCCAGCCAGTCCGCCGGGCGGCCGTTGCGGCGCTGGCCCATCAGGATGGAGGCGGTGCGGCGGCTGTCGGTGAACTGCAGCGGCAGGCTGCCGGTGAGGTAGGACACGGCCTCCTCCAGCTCCGCCTGCGTCGGCCCCTCCGCCGCCATATGCGCCCATTCGGCGCGCAGCACGTTCAGCGTCTCGGTGACGCGGGCATTCTCCGTGGCCACGGAGAATGCCCGCGTCACCGAG
>NZ_BDLP01000273.1:0-6041 GCF_001950415.1 Roseomonas sp. TAS13 | reverse complement strand
CTTACGGTGGAGCTGTGCGTAGATGTGATCAAGAGACAGGACGCGGGACAGCGCTTCCTCGCGCAGGATGCCGTCCGGCGGCGCCGCCTCCACCAGCACCAGCATGGCGCCGAGGGCACGGGCCGCGCGCTCCGCCTCCAGCAGCGCCGCCTCCGCCGGGAAGGGCGGCAGCAGCAGGATGCGGTGCAGGTGGGCGATGGACTGGTGCGTCGCGTCCCAGGCCCCGCCCTGCGCATCCGGCAGGGTCAGCGAGGCGACGAAATCCCCAGGGCTGAGGCGCGGCAGGGTCTGGCTCATGTCCTGGTTTGTCCCGCGCCATGGCCGGAGATGGCAAGGGGGCCGGTGGGGGAGCATCGCCGTGGCGCTGGGCAGGGCAGGCCGCCCCCATGGGAATGGACAGCGATGCTGACCTGCCGCAGTCTCGGCCGCCATGCCCGATTGCGCCGCCCGGCCCCTGCCACCCCGCTCGTCCATCCCGCGCCCCTCCCAGCAGCACCCGGGGTCGGCGGAGGAGGCAGCCCTGCCCGGGCGTGTGCCCCGCGACCCCGCGGCGGCGGCCCGGGAGTGGCGTCTGGGGCTGCTCTGCATGCTGGGCGTGCTGGTCTGCTGGTCGGGCTTCCTGCTGTCCGGGCGGCTCTCGACCAGGCAGGCCTTCACCGCGGGCGACATGGCGGCGCTGCGCTTCACCGGCAGCCTGCTGGCCGGGCTTGCGGTGGTCGCCTGGCGGGGGTGGCCACGCCTTTCCCTGGTCCGGGGCGCGGCGCTCGCCTTCTGCGCCGGCTTCGGCTACGCGCTGCCCGTCTATGCGGGCTTCGCCTATGCCCCGACCGCCCATGCCGGGGTGATGCTGATCGGCACATTGCCCTTCGTCACCACCGCCCTGGCGGTTGTTTTCCTCGGCGAGCGCTGGTCGCGGCAGCGCGTCCTGTCCCTGCTGGTGGTGGCGCTCGGCATCGCGCTGCTGGCCGGGGCGACGCTGGGCGAGCATCCGGGCGCCTGGCGCGGCGACCTGCTATTCCTGCTCGCGGGGGTGTTCTGGTCCGTCTACACGCTGCTGGTGCGGCGCTGGCGCGTGCCGGCGCTGACGGCGGTGCTGTCCGTTTCGCTGCTGCCGGCGCCGGTCTTCCTGCCGCTCTGGTACTTCGCCCTGCCCAGCAACCTGCCGACCATCGGCTGGGGGCCGGTGCTCTGGCAATTCGCCTATCAGGGCGTAATCGCGGCGGTGATGGCGAGCTTCCTCTACACGCGGGCGGTGAATGCGCTGGGGGCGGCGACCGCCACGACCATCACCGCCTTCGTGCCCGCCCTGGCCGCCATCGCCGCCTGGCCGCTGCTGGGCGAGGCGCTGGAGCCCGGCGGGATGGCTGGGGTGGCACTGGTCTCGGCCGGGATCATCCTGGGGGTGCTGGGCCCCTGGGGCCGCCGCCGCGCGGCCGGAACGCAGGGGGAGGAATAGGCCCGGCGGGACCATTCCGCGCCGTTCTCAACATCACCAATTAATACTTTGTTTTACTACAGATATTTTCAGGCTTCCGTGAATTCCCCCGGGGGGCGCTCTGATCTAGCCTCCTGGTCATGCCAGAATCCGCCTCCCTGCGCATCGCCTTGGCCCAGACCGATCCCTGGATGGGGGACATACGGCGCAACGTCGCCCGCCTCCTGGCGCTGCGCGCCGAGGCCGCTGCGCAGGGGGCCGACCTGCTGGTGGCGCCGCGCCTGGCCCTGCTGGGCGCGCCGCCGGAGGACCTGGCGCGCGATCCCGCCGTGCTGTCCGCCTGCGAGGCGGCGATCCGGCATCTGGCCGAAGCCACCGGGGATGGCGGGCCCGGCCTGCTGCTCGGCGCGCCCTGGCGCGAGGCCGGGCGCTGCCACGACGCCGCCTTCCTGCTCGATGGCGGGCAGGTCCGCGCGCGGCGGGCGCGGCATGAGCCGGGCGAGCCCGGGCTGGCGGAGGATGTCATGCTCTTCGCCACCGGCCCGGCGCCCGGGCCGATGGTCTTCCGCGGCCTGCGCCTGGGCGTGATGGTGGGGGCGGATGCCGCCGGGCCGGCCGTGGCGGAGACCCTGTCCGAAAGCGGCGCCGAGCTCCTGCTGGCCCTGGAGGCCGATCCCTTCCGGCCGGGCGGGGCGGAGCGGCGCATCGACCGGGCGGTGGCCAGGGTGGTGGAGACCGGCCTGCCGCTGCTCTCGGTCAACCTTGTCGGGGCGCAGGACGGCATTGCCTTCGACGGCGCTTCCTTCGCCCTGAATGCCGACCGCCGTCTGGCCCTGCGCCTGCCCGGCCTGGCCGAGACCCTGGGCATCTCGGAATGGCGGCAGGGCGGCGCGGGCTGGGAGGCGGTGCCGCAGCCCCTGCCCGAACCGCCCGGGGAGGCGGGGCTGCTCTGGGAGGCGCTGCTGACCGGACTGCGCGCCCAGTTGATGAAGAACGGCCATGGCGAGATCCTGCTGGAGCTGGACGGCACTCCGGCGGCGGCGCTGACGGCCCTGCTGGCGGTGGAGGCCATCGGCGCCGCGCGGGTGCGGGCGGTGCTGCTGCCGGGGCTCGGCATCCGCTCCGGCCGGCGGGCGGCGGAATGCGCCCTGCGCCTGGGCATCGGCACGGACACGCTGCCGACCGGCTCCGCGACCGGCGCAGTCCATTCGGTGCTGGGGGCGGAGGCCCGGGACCTCGACGTCTCGCCGCGCCTGCGCCACCTGCTGCTGGAGGCCCTGGCCGAGGTGCGCGGGGCGCTGCTGCTGTCCTCCGGCACGCGGTCCCGCTACCTGCTGGGGCTGATGGGGCCGGGGGCCTATGCGCCGCTCTCCGGCCTCTACGACAGTGAGGCCGCCGTGCTTGCCCGCTGGGGGCTGGAGCGGGGCTGGCTGACCGAGGTGCTGCTGCGCCCCTCCGAGGCTCCGGCTCCGGACCTGCCCGCCGGCCTGCCCCCGGTGGAACGGCTCGACCCCATCCTGCGGGTCCTGGCGGGGGAGGCCGGGACGGGTGACAGGCCGCCCCTGGACGCGCTGCTGCGGGACGGGCATGACCGGGCGACGGTGCTGCGGGTCTGGCGTTTGATGGACGGGGCCGCGTACAAGCGCCGGACCTCGCCGCCGGGCTGGGGGATCGGTCCCGCCGGCCCGGCCCGGCACACCCCGATCACGAACGGATTTACGGCCCAACTGGCATGACGCTTCCGGCATGAGCGACCTTTTCTCCCCCGAGGGCGGCTATGCCGTCCGTATCCGCGACCTGTCCGGCGGCAATGGCGCCGAGCCGGTGGAAACGATCCGCGGCTTCGAGAGCCTGGCCCATGCCAATGCCTTCGCCCGCCGCTATGTGCGGGATTCGGTCGAGCGCTGCCGTGCCCCCGGCATGACGGGCGAAGATGTGCTCGCCGCCTGGTTCGCCTTCGGCGAGGATGCCGACGTGACCGGCGCCGGCGGCGAGGGCTGGACCAGCGGCGCCGAGGTGAAGGGCTTCGCCGCGACGCGCGCCACCGATGCCGAGGAGCGCAACTGGCGCGTCCTCGACCCGCGCCGGCTGGACGGGAATGACGAGGAGGGGGAGGACGAGGCATGAAGGTCCGCTTCGCCCCCAGCCCGACCGGCTACATCCATGTCGGCAATGCCCGGGCCGCGCTGGCCAACTGGCTCTTTGCGCGGCAGAAGGGCGGGCAGTTCCTGCTGCGCCTCGACGACACCGACACGGAGCGCTCCAAGCCCGAATATGCCCGGGCGATCGAGGAGGACCTGCGCTGGCTTGGCCTCGACTGGGACGAGTTCCTGCGCCAGTCCGACCGCACCGCCCGCTACGAGGCTGCCGCGGAGAAGCTGAAGGCGCTGGGCCGGCTCTATCCCTGCCTGGAGAGCGAGGAGGAGCTGGAGTTCAAGCGCGAGCAGCGCCGCCGCCAGAACAAGCCGCCGGTCTATGACCGCGCCGCGCTGCGGATGACGCCGGAGCAGCTCGCCAAGGCCGAGGCGAACGGCAAGCGGCCCTACTGGCGCTTCAAGCTCTCGGGCGGCGAGGCGGCGTGGCGCGACATGGTGCTGGGCGACCGGCGGGTGAAGCTGCCGGCGCTCTCCGACCCGGTGCTGGTGCGGGCGGACGGCACCTTCCTCTATACCTTCACCTCGGTGGTGGACGACCTGGAGACGGGGATCACCCATGTCATCCGGGGCGAGGACCATGTCACCAACACGGGCATCCAGCTCGACATCATGGGCGCGCTGGGCATGGGGCGGGAGATCCGCTTCGCCCATCTGCCGCTGCTGGTGGATGCCGAGGGCGCGCCCCTGTCCAAGCGGCTGAACAGCGTCTCGCTGCGCCAGTTCCGCCGCGACGGGATCGAGCCGGCGGCGCTGGCCGGCTACCTCGCCGCGCTGGGCGCTCCGCGCGACCCGGTGCCCGCCATGCCGGCGGATCTGGTGGCGGGCTGGTCGCTGGAGGGGCTGTCCCGCTCCGCCGCGCGCTTCGACCCGCGGCAGATGCTGGCGCTGAACCGGAAATACCTGCACGGGCTGGATTTCGCCGCCGTGCGCGACCGGCTGCCGCCGGAGGCCACGGAGGCGTTCTGGCTGGCGGTCCGGGGCAATCTCGACACGCTGGGGGAAGCAAAGGACTGGCTCGACGTGGTCGAGGGGGATATCCTTCCCTCCGAGCAGCCCGAGGAGGCGGATTTTCTCCGCGCCGCCCTCGCCTGCCTGCCCGAGGAGCCCTGGAACGGTGACACCTGGTCGCGATGGACGGCGGAACTGGCGGGACGCACGGGGCGCAAGGGCCGCCTGTTGTTCTGGCCGCTGCGCCGGGCGCTGACCGGCGAGGAACACGGGCCCGACCTCAAGGCCCTTCTGCCGCTGATCGGGCGCGAACGCGCCGTGCAGCGGCTCACCGCCTCGGCGGGATGAGTTTCGGTTGATGCAGATCCAGCTCCATGACAGCGCCCAGCGGCGCAAGCGCGACTTCACGCCGATCGACCCGGGAAACATCCGCATCTATGTCTGCGGCCCGACGGTCTATGACCTCGCGCATCTCGGCAATGCGCGGCCGGTCGTCGTCTTCGACGTACTGGCGCGCTTCCTGCGCCGCGCCTTCCCGGGCGTCACCTATGTCCGCAACATCACGGACGTGGATGACAAGATCAACGCGCGCTCGCGCGAGACGGGCGAGCCCATCGCCGCCATCACCGCGCGCACGGCGGCGGATTTCCATGCCGACATGGCGGCGCTGAACTGCGCGCCGCCGGACCACGAGCCGCGCGCGACCGAGACGATCCCCGAGATGATCGCGATCATCGAGCGGCTGATCGCCAACGACTATGCCTATGCGGCGGAGGGGCATGTGCTCTTCTCCGTCTCGGCCTATGCCGAGTACGGGCGGCTCTCGGGCCGCGATCCGGAGGAGATGCTGGCCGGTGCCCGCGTCGAGGTCGCGCCCTATAAGCGCGATCCGGGCGATTTCGTGCTCTGGAAACCCTCCGACAGCGAGACGCCGGGCTGGGACAGCCCCTGGGGCCGTGGCCGCCCCGGCTGGCATATCGAGTGCTCCGCCATGTCGTGGAAGTATCTCGGCGAGGAGTTCGACATCCATGGCGGCGGGCAGGATCTGCTCTTCCCGCACCATGAGAACGAGGTGGCGCAGAGCTGCTGCGCCTTCCCCGGCAGCCATTTCGCGCATTACTGGGTGCACAACGGCATGCTCCGGGTGAATGGCGAGAAGATGTCGAAGTCGCTCGGCAACTTCCTTACCGTGCGCGACATCCTGGCCCACGGGCCCTGGGCGGGCGAGGCTTTCCGCCTGCTGCTGCTGCGTACCCACTACCGCTCCGAGATCGACTACACGCTGGATCGGCTGGAGGAGGCGAAGCGGGAGCTGGACGATTTCTACGCCCTGCTGGCCCGCATCCCGGGCGATGCGGCGGCCGACGAGGAACAGGCCGCGCGCCTTGCCGCCTGGGCGCTGGAGCCGCTGGCCGACGACCTGAACACGCCGCTGGCGCTGGCCCGGCTGCGCGACCTGCGCACGCTGGCCAATATCGGCGCCGTGGGCGGTTCCGCGACGG
>NZ_BDLP01000272.1:0-6047 GCF_001950415.1 Roseomonas sp. TAS13 | reverse complement strand
GGGCGCTGCGCGGGGCCGGAGGTGGCGCGGAAACGGCGGACACTGTGGCAGCCGGCGCGGCAACGGCCGGGCGCGGCGCGGGCGGCGGAGCCACCGGCGGCGGCGCGGCGGGGCGCGGGGCCTCCGCGACGGCGGCGCGTGACACGGCGGGCTCGGCGGCACGCGCCTCCCCCGCCTCCTCGCGCCGGATCGGGCTGGGACGCGCGGAGAGGTTCAGGCGATGTGCCTTGCCCACCACCGCATTCTTCGAGATTCCCATCCGCCGGCCGATCTCGGCCGTCGAATGTCCTTCGGCCCAGAGAGCCTGCAGCGTCTCGATCGCTTCGGCGGTCCACTCCATCAGGGACTCCTCCGTATCCAGCACCGCTAGATACGGTAGGTGAATGCGCCCTGTTCCCACAAGATGCGGGCCGGCTCAAAGGCACGCAAAAGTTGTGGACGGATTGTGGATACCGGGGAGAAGCGGCTTCAGAACAACACTCCCTTGCGCAGCATCCCGTGCACGCCCTTCTCGCCGTTCACCGTCTGCGTCACGCGGAAATCCACCGCGAGGGAACAGAACTGATAGGCATCGGCGGGCGAGAGATCGGTGCGCGATGCGATGAAGCCGATCATCTCGCGCAGTGCCTGCTTCATGGCGAGATCGAGATCCTCGTTCATGCCCATGGTGATAAAATGCGTCGCCGTCTCCGCACGCGGGAAACGCAGCAGCGGGTCCTTCGCGCCGCCGCCCTTCTCCAGCGTCAGGCGGAAATGCCCGTCGAGGCAGATTTCCAGCGCGTTGATGCAGACCTCGCCATCGCCCTGCACGCCATGCCCGTCGCCCGCGGAAAACAGCGCTCCCTCCACATGCACCGGCAAATAGAGCGTGGCGCCCGCGCCCAGCTCCTTGTTGTCGAGGTTGCCGCCATGGGCGCGCGGCTCCTTGGTGTTGATGCGCCCCCACTCGCGCGGCGGCGCCACGCCCATCACGCCGAAGAAGGGCGAAAGCGGCAGGGTGATCTCGCGCGCCATCGGCAGGCGGCAGGTCATCGCCTCGCGATCCACCGGGATGTGCAGCATGCGCGTAAAAGGGAAATCCTCCGGCAGCGTGCCCATCAGCGGACGGAAGCCGCAGAAGCCCCAGTCGGCGCCGAGCTCGATGCGCTCGATGTCCACCCGCAGCATGTCGCCGGGCTCCGCGCCGCGCACCGCCACAGGGCCGGTCAGGATATGCCCCGCCCCCAGGCGCGGCACCTTCGCCGCATGGATTGCTGCCAGGGCGGGCGGGATGGCGAGGCCGCTTTCCGGCGGTGGCATGATCTCCGGCGCGCCGGAGACGCATTGCAGCACCACGAGATCCCCGGATTCCACCGTGGCGACCGGGGCGAAGGAAGGATCGAAGACTCCCCAGCGCACGGTTTCGGGCGTCGCGGCGATCTGGTGCGTCTGGGGCAAGGGGCCTCCTGCGGGCGATGGGAGCCGGCCGAGTCCGGCGCGCGGAATTTTTCCGCATCATGTCGGGCTTGGCGAGGGCCTCACTCCGCTTCGGGCGATGCCTTTCGTGCGCGCGGGCGTGCCCCTGCCGCGAATTCCGCCACCAGATCCACCAGGTGCCCGTTCTCCACCAGCCGCAGCCCCTCCGGCGCGCTGAGCGCCCGGCCGCCGCGCGCCACGCGGCGCGGCAGGGTGGCGGCGTCGAAGCCCAGCTTGTGCGCCTCGCGCAGCCGCGTCTCCATCTGCGCCACCTGCCGGATCTCGCCGGACAGGCCGACCTCGCCGAAATAGACCATGCCCGGGCTGCTCGGCTGGTCCGTTGCCGCCGAGGCCAGCGCCGCCGCCACGGCGAGATCCGCCGCCGGCTCGGTGATGCGCAGGCCGCCCGCGATGTTCAGGTACACGTCGTTCTGCCCGACGCTCAGCCCGCAGCGGCTTTCCAGAACGGCGAGCAGCATGGAGAGCCGCCCGGAATCCCAGCCCACCACCTGCCGCCGCGGCGAGCCGCCATTGGAGGGCGAGAGCAGCGCCTGCACCTCCACCAGCACAGGCCGCGTGCCCTCCAGCCCGGCGAAGACAGCGGAGCCCGAGACATTCCCCCGGCGCTCCGCCAGGAAGAGCGCGGAAGGGTTCGGCACCTCCATCAGCCCGGCCTCGGTCATCTCGAAGACGCCGATCTCGTCGGTGGCGCCGAAGCGGTTCTTCACCGCGCGCAGGATGCGGAACTGGTGGCCGCGATCGCCTTCGAAATAGAGCGTGGCATCGACCATGTGCTCCAGCACACGGGGCCCGGCCAGCGTGCCCTCCTTGGTCACATGCCCGACCAGCACCAGCGCGAAGCCGCGCGTCTTGGCAAGGCGCGAGAGTTCGGCGGCGCAGGCGCGCACCTGGCTGACCGTGCCGGGTGCGCTGTCCAGGCTGTCGAGCCAGACGGTCTGGATCGAGTCGATCACCACCAGGCCGATATCGTGCTCATCCTCCAGGCTGGCCACGATGTCGCGCAGGTTGCCGGCGGCGGCGAGGCCCATCGGCGCCTCCGCCACGCCCAGTCGCAGGGCGCGCAGACGCACCTGCTCCACCGCTTCCTCGCCCGAGATGTAGAGCGTGCGCTTGCCGCGCGCGACACGCGCCGCCGCCTGCAGCAGCAGCGTGGACTTGCCGATGCCCGGATCGCCGCCCACCAGCACCACCGAGCCCGGCACGAAGCCGCCGCCCAGCACGCGGTCCAGCTCCGCGATACCCACCGCCGTCCGCGCCGGCGGGGCGGAACGCCCCTTCAGCCCGACGAACTCCACCCGCCGCCCCCCGGCGGTGCGCCCGGCCGGCCCCGGCGAGCGCGCCTCCACGGTCTCCTCGACCAGCGTGTTCCACTCGCCGCAGCCCTCGCACTTGCCCTGCCATTTCGGATGGGGCGTGCCGCAGGACTGGCAGACATAGCGGGTGACGGGCTTGGCCAAGGCAGGGAACTCCGATCCCGAAAACAGGAACTATTCGGGAACATATAGCCCTGCACGCCCCGGAAAACGAGGGCGGCCGCCGCCGTCCCGTGCCCCGAAAGGGCCGCGCGCCTCCGCGGGGAGGGCGGCCACGGCGGGGCCGGTGACAGGCGGCGGCCGAAGGGGAACCGGCCGTCGCGTCGCCGCGTCCCGAAAGGGCGGCGCGGCCCGGAAAGGGCGCGCCGTCACGGCGGAACCGGTGGAAGGCGGCGGCCGGAGCGTCAGCCCCTGGCGGGCAGGTGCTCCGCGATATAGGGCGGCAGGTGGAAGGCGCCGGCCTGGATCTCGGGCGTCCAGTAGCGGGTCTGGCCGAGGATGCCGGCCTTCTCCGCACGCTCGCGGATCTGTTCCACCGTCGCATGGCGCGCCGCCGGGTCCTTGGCGGACCAGCCGAGCGTCATGTAGCCGCCGACATAGGTCGGCACCGCGGCGACATAGGCCCAGACATCGGCAAAGACCTTGCCGCGGCGCAGGCTGGTATCGCGCAGCTCGTCGGCCTGCATGATCGGCACGCCGCACTGGTTCACGACCAGCCCGCGATCCGACAGCAGGCGCGCGACATTGGCGTAGAACTCGTCGGTGAAGAGGACCTCGCCCACGCCGACCGGGTCGGTGCTGTCCACGATCACCACGTCGAAGAAACCCGCCGCCGCCTTGCGCACATAGTCGATGCCGTCGCCGACGATCACCTCGGCACGCGGGTCGTTCCAGGCGTCCCCGGCGATCTCCGGCAGGAACTCCTTGACCAGGCGGATCACCTCGCCGTCGATCTCGACCATCACGGCCTTCTCGACATTGCGGTGCTGCAGCACGCGCTTCAGAACGCCGCCGTCGCCGGCGCCGATGATCAGCACGCGCCGCGCATCGCCATGCGCCAGCAGCGGCACATGGGTCAGCATCTCCTGATAGACGAACTCGTCCATCTCGGTGATCTGCGTCACGCCGTCGAGCAGCATGACGCGGCCATGGCTGTAGGACTCGAAGATCATGATGTCCTGGAAGTCCGACTGGACGCGCGCCAGCTCGCGCTTCACGCGGAAGCGCTGGCCCCAGTCGGGATAGAGGGTCTCGTTCACCCAGGAATCAGTCGTCATCTCGAATCCCTCGCCCAAGAGCTTCGGAATGGTTTCCGCAAAGAGAGAGGGCGGACCCTAGGGCCCGCCCCCGGTCATCGCACGTGACGCTTTGGCGTCAGACGGAGATGCCGCGGCGATGCTCGCCGAGCTGCACGCGCTCGGGCAGGAAGCCCTTCTTCAGCAGCGGGATCGCCTTGTACGGATCGCAGACGCCGCAGACGAAGATGTCCAGCGCGGCGAAAGCCTTTTCCGGCCAGGTGTGGATCGACACGTGGCTCTCCGCCAGGACCAGCACGCCGGACACGCCGCCGTTGGGCTGGAAGTGGTGGAAGTGCCCGTGCAGGATCGTGGCACCCGTGGCGATCGCGGCCTCACGCAGCACATCGTCGATGTGCGCGGGGTCGTCGAGATTCGTCGCACCCCAAAGGTCGATGATCAGATGCGTACCCGCGAAGCGGACACCATCCTTCTCGACGAAGTAATCCTTTGCCTCATCGGCGCCGGAGGAGAAGTTTCCCTGGGCGTCGCTCGGAAATTCCGAGACCATCCCCAGCGGAGCGGTAAGAGCGTCCATATCGGCCCCCTGTTCCACCAGAAGACGACCTGTGAGCCGGCAGCGCCGATCAGGTCAGTTGTTGCGGAGGGCGCATATGGGGCATGGGGGTCCGGGGGGCAAGCGAAATCGGGACTTCACGGGCCGAAAAAAATGCGGCCCTCCCCCGCGCCGCGCACGATGCTCACCGCGCCGCCCCCGCATCGGCCCGCAACTCATCCAGCCGACCGGAAAATCCCCGGAAAAGGTTCAGTTCGCGCTGCAGCCTCGGCAGGTCCGCCATCCCATGCACCGGATCGAGGGTCAGCGCGTTGAAATCCTGGCTTAATTTCCCCTCCCCCAGCTGTGGTGCCCAACGTGTGCGCAGGCCGCCCAGACGTTGGGCATCACCCGAAAGCACGGCATAGGCGGCGGCACGCAGAAGCAACTGGCGCCGCGCGTCGTCCATCTCTCCCTGGGCCGCCGCCGCCAGTCCGGCCAGTGCATCGGACGCACCGGCCCAGTCGTGACGCGCGGCGAGAATCCCGGCGAGCGGTTCCGCTCCATCGCTGCCCAGGCCACGCAACAAGGCGACGGCATCATCCTCCTTGCCCTGCCGCGCCAGCAGGCGCGCGGACAGCAGCGTCCGCTCCCGCACCAGATCCGGCGGCAGAAGCTGAGCGCCACCATCCGACAAGGCCGCAGCGGCGCCGGCAGCATCGCCGCTTTCCAGACGCAGGCTGGCGAGGCGTAGTCCCAGCCGCGCGCGCGCCTCGCCCGAAGCCCCGGCCATGCCGCGCACGAGAAGCTCCGCCGCGCGTGCCGGCAGGTCGAGCGCCACCAGGCGATCCGTGAGGCCGAGCAGCAGGCGGCCCTGATCCGGATCGGCAGCCAGCAATTGCGGATTGGCGTCCGCCAGCGCGATGGCAGCCACCGGCGAGTCCTTTTCCAGCGCCATGGCCAGTGCCTGCCGCATCGGCGGACGCAGCACCGCTTCCTGATCGGGAAAAAGGCGCGCTGTTTCCTGCAGCATGGCCAGCGCGGCACGGCCATTCCCCGCCTGCTGCCGCAAGGCGGCGATCCGCTGCCGCGCCGCCAACTCCTCGCCCTCGCCGCGCCAGCTGTAGAGCGCTTCCTCCAGCGCATCCGCCGCGGCAGCGGCATCGATCTGCCCGCCCGCCAGGCGCAGTTCCACGGCATGGCGGATGGCCCGCGCCCGCGCCGGCCGGTCACGGCCGCGCATCGCCTCCTCATAGGCGGCCAGCGCGTCGTCCCGCCGCCCCTCCGCCTCGGCCAGCCGCCCACGCAATTCCGCCAGGGCCGGCACCGCGCCGCCCGCATCGAGAACCCGCCGCGCCGCCACCCGCTCGCCACCTGCCAGCAGGGCCTCCACCGCCGGGCTCAGCAGCCGCGACCTCAGCGGCCTGTCTCTTGATCACATCTACGCACAGCTCCACCGTAAGGCGA
>NZ_BDLP01000271.1:0-6072 GCF_001950415.1 Roseomonas sp. TAS13 | reverse complement strand
GCGGCAAGGGCCTCAATGCCGCCGTCGCCCGTGTCGCTGCGCTGGACCGTTTCGCGGCACATTTCCGCACCGCGCGGGCGCTGAACCGCCGCATCACCCTGGTCACCGGCCCGACCAATTCCGGCAAGAGCCATCTGGCACTCGACCGCCTCGCCACCGCGGAAAGCGGCATGGCCCTGGCCCCGCTCCGCCTGCTGGCGCATGAGTTCCGCGAGGCGCTGGCCAGCCGCGGCATCGCCGCCTCGCTCTCCACCGGGGAGGAGCGCATGCCTGTGGAGGGCAGCCGCCACCTCGCCGCGACCGTGGAGATGTGCCCCTTCCACAACCCGACCGACGTGGCGGTGGTGGACGAGGCGCAGCTCCTCCAGGACCGCGACCGTGGCGCCGCCTGGACGGCGGCGATCATGGGCGCCCCGGCCCGGCATGTCCTCGTGCTCGGCGCGCCGGACTGCGTGCCGATGGTCAAGCGTATCGCCGCGCTCTGCGACGATCCGGTCGAGGAGATCTCGCTCCAGCGCAAGAGCCCGCTGAATGCCGCCCGCGCGCCGGTGAATTTCGGCGACCTGCGTCCCGGGGACGCGCTGGTGGCCTTCTCCCGCCGCGACGTGCTGGACCTGCGTGCCGAGCTGGTGCGGCGCGGGCGGCGCGTCGCCGTGGTCTATGGCGCCCTCAGCCCCGAGGTCCGCCGGGCCGAGGCCGCGCGCTTCCGCGATGGCGAGGCCGATATCCTGGTCGCCACGGACGCCATCGGCATGGGGCTGAACCTGCCCATCCGCCGTGTCGTCTTCTCCACCCTCCGCAAGTTCGACGGCGAGCAGCGCCGCGACCTGAACACGCAGGAGGTGAAGCAGATCGGCGGCCGTGCCGGGCGCTTCGGGCGCTTCGAGGA
Organism: Roseomonas sp. TAS13; assembly: GCF_001950415.1. NCBI lineage: Bacteria > Pseudomonadati > Pseudomonadota > Alphaproteobacteria > Acetobacterales > Roseomonadaceae > Roseomonas > Roseomonas sp. TAS13. Next base: position 5,183 of record NZ_BDLP01000271.1, on the reverse strand, counting down.
AGGCATCGTCTCCGTCCTGGCCGGCGGCGGTGCGCCGGAGCAGATCCGGCGCCTGCTGGAAGCCCCGCCGGACTTGCCGGAGGACCTGCGCCCCCAGGTGCAGCCCGATTCCGACATCGTTTCCGCCGTGGCGGCGGAGATCGGGTCGGACAGCCTCTTCGGCGTGCTGGCGCGTATCCGCCGCGCCGTGCTGCGGCGGGACGACCCGAACTACCGGCTGGCCGATCTCAGCCAGCAGATGGCCATCGCCACCGCCGTGGACGGCGTGCAAGGCCTCGCCCTGACACAGCGTTGGACCTACGCCCTCTGCCCGGTGGACCAGCGCGACAATGGCATCGTCCGGCTGGCGCGCTGGGCCGTGGACCATGGCGCGGGCCGTTCGGTCACGCCTCCCATGGCCGGCCGCCTGCCGGCGCCGGAACGCGCCCAGCGCGACGAGCTGGAACGTGCGGAGAAGGTCCACAAGCGCCTTGTCGCCTGGCGCTGGCTTTCCCTACGCTTCCCCGAGGCCTATCCCAACCGGGCCGAGGCCGAGGCCGAGACCATGCGCCTCGACCGCTGGATCGAGGACGTGCTGCGCACCCAGCGCCGGGGCCGGGTCGGCCTTTCGGCCTGAGCTTTCCCGAGCCGGTGGATCGCGGTGGGCGGGGCCGGACCCGCCTGCCGCCGGAACGTCGCGGCGGCCTCGGCACGCCCGCTCACCGGCCAGGAGGCAGGATGGCACGGCTTATGCCAGCCTGTCCGCCATGGACGATTCCCTGATCGAAGCCCTGGCCCGGACCATGGGCCTGGAGAAAGCCCTGGCCGGGCATCGCGACGATGTCCTGGCCGCCGCGCGGCGCGCCGCCGATGCGCGCGGCAGGCTGCCGCCCGATCCGGACCCGGCTGCGGAACCCTGGCCTCCCATGCAGGTGAGGCCGCGCCCGTGAGCCGCGCCGAATCCGCTCCGCACCGCCTCGGCGCCGCCGCGATCTCCGCCGCCTACGAGGCCGGGACGCTGACCCCGACCGTGCTGGTCCGCCACCTGCTGGACCGCGCCGGCAGGATGGACCCGCAGGTCCATGCCTTCATCCGTCTCGACGCCGAGGCGGCGCTGGACGCTGCCGCACAGGCGGAGCGCGAGATCGCCGCGGGCCGCAAGCGCGGTCCGCTGCATGGCGTGCCGGTCGGCATCAAGGACATCATCGACGTCGCCGGCCTGCCCACCACCTGCCATTCGAAGATCCTGCTGGGCAATGTCGCGGCGCGGGATGCCACTGTCGTGTCCAGGCTGCGCGCGGCGGGCGCCATCATCCTGGGCAAACTGTCCACGCATGAATTCGCCATCGGCGGTCCCTGCCACGACCTGCCCTTCCCGGCGGCGCGCAATCCCTGGAACACGGACCACCACCCGGGCGGCTCCTCCTCCGGTTCCGGCGCCGGACTCGCGGCGGGGCTCTTTCCCCTGGCGCTCGGCACGGATACCGGCGGTTCGGTGCGCAACCCGGCCAGCCAGTGCGGCATCACCGGGCTGAAGCCGACCTATGGGCTGGTCTCGCGCGCCGGCGTCTTCCCGCTCGCCTTCACGCTGGACCATATCGGCCCCATGGCCCGCAGTGCCGAGGACGCCGCGCTGCTGCTGGAGGCCATCGCCGGCCATGATCCCGGGGACCCCGGCAGTGCCGTGCCGCAGGCAGCGGATTACCGCCCCGGCCCCGCCGCCAGCCTGAAGGGGCTGCGCGTCGGCTTTGTGCGGCATTTCCACGAGCGCGACATGCCCGCCGATCCGGAGATGGCGGCGGGGCTGGAGCGGGCGGCGGAATGGCTGGGCGCGCTGGGCATGCAGGTCCGCGACGTCACCCTGCCCTCGCTCGACGAGTTCGCGGCGGTGAACCGCGTCATCCTCCATGCGGAGGCCTTCGCCATCCATGCGCGCCGGCTGCGCGAGCGGCCGGGCGACTACGCGCAGCTCACGCGTTCCTCGCTGCTGACCGGCGCCTTCCTCACGGCGGAGGATCTCGGCCGCGCCCAGCGCGCCCGCCACCGCATGATCGCGGCGGTGGAGGCCGCCTTCCGGGAGGTGGACGTGCTGCTCTGCGCCAGCTCCATGGACCCGGCGGCGCGGATCGACGACCCGGCGGAGATCGCCCGGACCTATGCGCGGCAGGCGCGCACGCCCTTCAACGTCACCGGCCATCCGGCCCTGGCGGTGATGACCGGCCTGTCCGCCGATGGCCTGCCTCTCGCGGCCCAGCTCGTCGGACGCTATTTCGACGAGCGGCGCCTCTTCACCCTGGCGGTGGCTGTTGCCACGGTGGCGGGGCAGCCTGCCTGCCCGATGCTGCTGGAGGACTGATCGGGCGTTCCTGGGGGCCAAGGCTCCGCCTCGCCTCCAAACCCCCGCTCCGCCAGGAACCCGGTGCGGCGGCCCGGATGTCTGGCCGCCGGTTGTGATCCGCCCCTGGCCCTCCATGCGAGAGCCGGGAAAGGTTCGTGCCGGCGGCGTTGGCGCAGCGGGTGCGGGCCGGATCGAGCCCGGCCGGCGCGGGGTGGCGCGCGGCCGGCGGACGGATCGCGGCGCCTGGACCGGATCAGGCCAGCTCCGCGCCCCGGCGCTCGGGGATGAGGAACCACATGGCCAGGATGTCGAGGACGTAGAGCAGGGCCAGCAGGGCGATGGCGGTCTCGAAGCCATAGGCGGCCGCGACGGCGCCCACGGCCACCGGGCCGAAGCCGCCCACCGCGCGGCCGATGTTGAACAGCACGTTCTGCGCCGTGGCGCGGGCGGCGGTGGGATAGAGCTCGCTCATCAGCGCGCCGTAGCCGCCCAGCATGCCGTTGACGAAGAAGCCCATCACCGCGCCACCGACCAGCAGCGCCGCCGGATCGGTCAGCCACGAATAGACGACGACCATGACCGCCGCGCCCAGCATCCAGCCGAAGAAGGCCGGCTTGCGCCCGACGCGGTCGGCGACCTGGCCGAAGGCATAGATGCCCACCGCCATGCCGAGGATGGTCACGGCCGTCCAGGTGGCGGACTGGGTGAGGCCGAAGCCAAACCGGCTGGAAAGATAGTTCGGCAGCCAGATCATCACGCCATAGTAGCCGAAGTTCTGCACCGAGCAGAGGATCACCAGCCCGAGGCTGCTGCGCCGGGCCTGGGCATCCGCCACCAGCAGCCGCAGCGGCGAGGCGCCGGGGGCCTTCGCCGAGTGTTCCACGAAGACATCGGGCTCGTGCAGGCTGCGGCGGATGAAATAGGCGGCGATGGCCGGGAACAGGCCGACCGCGAACATCCCGCGCCAGCCGATGACCGGCAGCAGCATCGGTGTCACCACGGCCGCGAGCAGCACGCCGGCCTGCCAGCCCAGCCCGACATAGGAGGAGGCGCGGGCGCGCTTGCTGGCCGGCCAGGCCTCGGCCACCAGGGCCATGCCGATGCCGAACTCGCCGCCCAGGCCGATGCCCGCGATGGTGCGGTAGACCAGCAGGTCCCAGTAGCCCTGGGCCAGGGCGCAGAGGCCGGTGAAGACGGCGAAGAGCACGATTGTCCAGGTCAGCACCCGCACGCGCCCGAGCCGGTCGGACAGCATGCCGAAGCCCACGCCGCCGATCACCGCGCCGACCAGGGTGGCCGTGACCAGGGAGGCGGCCTGGGCCGGGCTCAGCCCCAGATCGGCCGAGATGGCGCGCAGCATGAAGCCGAGGATCAGCAGGTCGAAGCCATCCATGGCATAGCCCAGGGCGGAGCCCCACAGCGCCTTCCGCGCGGCGGGCGTGATCCTGTCCCTTTCCTGTTCCGATGCTGCGAAGACTCTGGCTGGATCTGCCATGGGGCCACCCCGTTCCCGAAAAATCCGGCGGCTTGTGTCACCTTGTCGCGGACCATGCCAGACGGTTCCGGCCCGGCGGTGCCAGGGAAAGGACATGGAGAGGCCGATTTCCCCTGGCTGTTTCCTCCTGGCTATCCCCCGGGGGTGAGTTCCGGGTCCCTGAACCGGAAAGGCCGCCTTCGATCCGGGCAGGGGGAGGGGCGCGCAGCCTGCCGGATCGACGGGGACAGGCGCGCGCCCTCCCCGTACGATCAGCCGCGATAGGCCTCCGCATAGGCCTCGGCCAGGGCCTCCTCCAGCGGGCGTTCCGCGCGGTAGGACGCCAGGTCCGCCGGCCGCGCGACGCCGGGCCGCAGACGCGGGCAGGGTTCCGGCGCGCCGATCACCGTGCGGATGGGCAGGCGCTCGGCATAGACCGGCAAGGCGTAATCCTCCTCGTCATCGGCCACGCCCTTGGCGCGGATCTTGGCCGAGGCGCTCTCGATCTCCATGGCAATGACGGCGGTGGCCTTGATCTCCTGGTCGGTGCTCTGGCGCAGCCCGGCGGTGCGGTGGGGAAAGAAGCGGTCCACCATCATCACCAGGGCGCGGCACTTCTCCTCCGGATCGGCCACGAGCCTCGCCTGGCCGAAGGCCATCACCGAGCGGTAGTCGGCGGAATGGTTGAAGCCGCAGCGCGCCAGGACCAGGCTGTCGAAATGCGTGACCGTCAGGCAGGCCGGCTGGCCTTCGGACAGGTTGCGCAGCATGCGGCTGGCGCTGCTGCCATGCCAGTAGAGCCGCGTGCCCTCGCGCCAGAACAGGGTCGGCGTGCAATAGGGCTGGCCGTCCACGGCATAGGCGACATGGCAGAGCGCGGCGGCGTCGAGCAGCCGGTGGACCGTCTCGTGATCGTAGAAGCCGCGGTCGTGCCGCCGCTTGACGCGGTTGCGCGCCTCGACGGGATAGGTCTGGGTTTCGGACATCGGAAAGGCCTTGATTGACGCCGCCATCATGAGGCCGTGAAATTGGTCGGCGCGAGGGCCAATCCGGAGCACGATATGCCAACCAATTCCCGGCGGAAGCCGGAGGTGCTGGATATGCCCCTGTTGCTGGACGGGGCGGGCAGCCAGTCGGGCCGGCTGCATGCCGGGCTGCGCGCCGCGATCCTGGGCGGGCGGCTGGCACCGGGGCTGCGCCTGCCCTCCAGCCGGGACCTCGCCGCGCAGCTCGGGCTGCGCCGCAACGCCGTGGTCATCGCCTATGAACAGCTCCTGAGCGACGGGCTGGCCGAGGCCAGGGTCGGGGCGGGCACCTTCGTGGCCGCCCGGGTGCCGCGCGGGCCGGGCGCTGCGGCGCCGGCCGGGGCCGCCATTCCCCTGCCGGGACAGG
>NZ_BDLP01000270.1:0-6075 GCF_001950415.1 Roseomonas sp. TAS13 | reverse complement strand
CCAGGTCGCCACCCAGGAGGCGCGCGCCATCGGCCGCCAGCCCGGTTTCCACGGCGGCGCGCAGCGTGCCGACGGCGGCGATGGCGGCCACGCCCAGCGCGAGGCAGGCGAGCACGATCCGCAGCCCCTTCACCCCGCCGCGCAGCTCCCGCCGCGCCAGGCGCCAGGCCAGGGCCAAGGTGCCGGCGGAGGGAGCGCTCCCGGCCAGGGCGGCGCGCTCCGGGAAGGCCGAGGCGCTCATGCCGAGGGCGATCCCGCCACGCCGAGGTCCAGCCCCGCCCCGGCGCGTGCGCCAGCCCCGGAGATCGTGGAATGCCGCCCATCCCCGGCGCCGGTGTCGGACACGATCCGCCCATCCTCGATGCGCACCTGCCGCTCGCAGCGATCCGCCAGGGCGGGATCGTGGGTGATCAGCACCAGCGTCGTGCCGAGGCGCCGGCGCAGGCCGAAAAGCAGCTCCATCACCGCCTCCCCGGTCGCGCGGTCGAGGTTGCCGGTCGGCTCGTCGGCCAGGAGCAGCGCGGGTTCCCCCACGAAGGCCCGCGCCAGGGCCACGCGCTGCTGCTCGCCGCCCGAGAGCTGGCCGGGATAGTGGTCGAGACGGTGGCCGAGCCCGACCTCGCGCAGCGCAGCCTCCGCGCGCTCGAAGGCATCGCGCCGCCCGGCGAATTCCAGCGGCACGGCCACGTTCTCCCGCGCCGTCATGGTGGGCACGAGGTGGAAGGCCTGGAAGACGATGCCGATCCGGTCCCGCCGCAGCCGCGCCAGCGCATCCTCGTCCAGCGCGCCGAGGTCCTGGCCCGCGACGCACAGCATGCCGGAGCTCGCGCGCTCCAGCCCCGCCAGCAGCATCAGCAGCGAGGTCTTGCCGGAGCCGGAGGGACCGACGATGCCCACCGCCTCCCCCGCCCGGATGGCGAGATCCAGCCCCTTGAGGATGTTGACCGGTCCGCCGCTGGCAACCACGTTGAAGGTCACGCGCTGCGCCTCGATGAGAGGTCCGGCGGGGGGCGAGGAGGAGGTCATCATGTCCGGCATCGCCCAGAGATTGTCCCGGCGCGCTGCGCTGCACAGGGGGCTCACCCGTTTCGCATTGTGTCTGGCCGCGCCCATGGCGCTGCCGCTCCTGGCCGTCCAGCCGGCCCGGGCGGCGGCGAAGCCCATCAAACTGTTGATGTTGGGCGATTCCATCACCGCCGCCTATGGCCTGTCGCGGGAGGATGGGCTGCCCGCGCAGCTCCAGGCAGCGTTGTCGCGGCCGGACCGTCCGGTCCAGGTGATCGACGCCGGCGTGTCCGGCGACACCACGGCCGGGGGGCGCTCCCGGCTCGACTGGGCGCTGGCCGATTCGCCGGATGCGGTGATCGTGGCGCTGGGCGGCAATGACGGGCTGCGCGGGATCGAGCCCCGGGACACCGAGGCCAATCTCGCCGCCATCCTCGACGCGCTGAAGGTACGCAAGGTCCCCGCCCTGCTGGCGGGCATGCTGGCGCCGCCCAATCTCGGCGCCGATTACGGGCGGGAGTTCTCCGGCGTCTTCGCCCGGCTGGCCAAGGCGCATCCGGAGGCGGTGTTCTACCCCTTCCTGCTGGATGGCGTGGCCGGGGACCCGGCCCTGAACCAGGCCGACCGCATCCACCCGAACCCTCAGGGGGTGAAGGTGCTGGTGGCGAGGATGCGGCCCGCGGTGGAGGCGCTGATCGCGCGGATTCCCACCGGCCCTTCCGGCGAAGGCTGAGGGAGAGGGAGGGAGACCGGGCAGCCAGCAGCCGAGACCGACGCACCAGATGCCGCCGCGGGGCCGCCGAGGCTCGCGCACGACCACCATCCCGACGCCATGGGGGCTTTCCGATCCGATGTTGCGACTGTTTGTGGCTCTCGCCCTGCCCGAATTGCTGCGCGACCAGCTTGCCGGCCTCGCCGGCGGTATCCCCGGGGCGAAATGGGTGCCGCCCGGCAACTACCACCTGACCCTGCGCTTCATCGGCGCCATCGAGCGCTGGCGGGCCGAGGAGGTGGACGAGGCGCTCGCCGCCATCCGCGCCCGCCCCTTCGACCTGTCGCTCTGCGGCGTCGGCACCTTCGAGAAGGCCGGGCGAATCCAGAGCCTCTGGGTCGGGGTGGAGCGCACCGAGGCGCTGTCGCACCTCCAGGCCAAGGTGGAGACCGCCCTGCAGCGCGTGGGGCTGGAGCCGGAGCGCCGCCGCTTCGCACCGCACATCACCCTGGCGCGGGTGGACCGGGCGGAGGTGCCGAAGCTCGTCTCCTATGTCCAGGCGCACAACCTGTTCCGCGCCCCGCCGGTGCGGATGGAGCAGTTCACGCTCTTCTCCTCACTGCTCGGCAAGGAGCACTCGGTCTATACGCCGGAAGTGGAGTACGCCCTGGCCTGAGCGGCGCGCCCACCGCAGCGTGACCTCGGGCCCGCTTGACGGGCGGCGAGGCGCCGTGCCCCAAACGGGCATGGCCTCCCCGCCGAAGATCGTCGTCCTCACCGGTGCCGGCATCAGCCGGGAATCCGGCCTGTCCACCTATCGCGACCGGGATGGAATCTGGGCCAGGGTCCCGCTGGAGGAAGTGGCCCAGCCGGCGGCCTTCGCCCGCGATCCGGCCTGGGTGCATGAATTCTACAACGCCCGCCGTGCCCAGCTGCGCGAGGTCGAGCCCAATGCCGCGCACCGTGCCCTGGCGGCTCTCGACGCGCGCTGGCCGGGGGAGTTCCTGCTGGTCACGCAGAACGTGGACGGGCTCCACGGCCGGGCCGGTTCCCGCCGCCTGGTGCAGATGCACGGGGCGCTGCGCGAGGCACGCTGCACCCGCTGCGGCACGGTCACTCCCTGGGACGAGGACCTGTCCACCGCGACCGCCTGTCCTGCTTGCGGCCAAGCGGGCGGCCAAGCGGGCGGGATGCGGCCGAACGTGGTCTGGTTCGGCGAGATGCCGCTGCACATGGGGCGGATCGAGGCGGCGCTGGAGGAATGCGAGCTCTTCGTCTCCATCGGCACCTCGGGCAGCGTCTATCCGGCGGCAGGCTTCGTGGCCGGGGTGCGGAACCGTGCCGACACGCTGGAGCTGAACCTGGAGCCCTCTGCCGGGTCGGATCTCTTCGACGAGGCCCGGCACGGCCCGGCCACGCGGCTGGTGCCGGAATGGGTGGCGGAGGTCCTGGCCCGTTGGACCTGAAACGGGCGGAGACCGAGGCCCGCGCCTGCACCCTCTGCGCGCCGTGCCTGCCGCTGGGGCCGCGCCCGATGCTGCAGGTGGGCACGCGGGCGCGGCTGCTGATCACGTCCCAGGCCCCGGGTACCAAGGCGCATCTTTCCGGCATCCCCTTCCGGGACGCCTCTGGCATCCGGCTGCGCGACTGGCTGGAGCTGGACGAAGAGGTCTTCTACGACCCGGAGCGCGTGGCCATCCTGCCCACCGGCTTCTGCTATCCCGGTCGCCTGCCGCGCGGCGGGGATGCCCCGCCCCGGCCGGAATGCGCGCCGCTCTGGCATCCGCGCCTGCTGCCGCTGATGCCGGAGATCCGCTGTCGCCTGCTGGTGGGCAGCTATGCCCAGCGCCTCGTGCTCGGGCCGGGCAGCCTGGCCGAGCGGGTGCGGCGGCACGAGGACTTCCTGCCCCACTACTTCCCCCTGCCCCACCCTTCCTGGCGCACCCTCACCTGGGCGGCGAAGAACCCTTGGTTCGAGGCCGAGGTCATCCCCCGGCTGCGCCAGGTGGTGCGGGAGATCCTGGCGGGATGAGCGCCGCCCCGGTCCCGTCCCGTCCCCGCCGGCCCTGGGCGGAACCGGCCCGCCCGAGGCTGCGGAACCTCCTGCTGGCCGTGCCCCTGTTCCTTTCCACCGGGGCGGCGAGCGCGGAAGGGCTGAGCGGGGCCGAGGCCACGGCCTTCCTGGCGCAATCCGTCTGCCTGGACGGCGCCGGGGCGCCGATCCCCGGCCGCCTGCCCTTCGAGCCCGGCTGCGACCGCCGCCGCCCCGCCCGGATCGAGGAGGTGCTGCCATGGCGCAAGACCGACTTTCCCGACAGCGGCGCCGCGCTGGCCCGGCCGCAGGGCTACATGGCCTCCGACGCCGTGGTCGGGCGGCTGCTGGGCCGTCCCGCCATCATCCAGACCTTCGACATCGGCGGCGGCTTCCAGGGACATGAGTTCGGCCGCTTCGAGCCGGATGAGGGCGGGCAGGCCGCTCTGCTCAGCCCGGGCCCCAACGGGGTGGAGGCGGGTTTCGTGGTCACGCAGGACGGCGGACGGCCCGGCGTGCTGCAATGGTTCCTCTCCCCGGCCTGCCGCCCCGGCGCACCCCCGGCCCCGGCCTGGCTGGCCTTCGCCGGAGAGGTTCCCGACGGCCGCTGGGCGGAGCGGATCGCGCCCATCAACATCGCCGCCGCGCCCAATGCCTGCCCGCGCGATTTCGGCCGCGCCCTGACCCGCTGGCGGCGGGCACGGATCGCCCTGCCGATGCGCTGGCATGACGACCCCACGCCCAGGAGCCTGCCGGTGGAGACGATCGTCTCCGAGCACTATGCCCGGCCGGAGATCGCCGCCTCCGACCACCTGGAACGCTTCTGGTTCGCCCGCGACCTCGGCATGGTGCGGTGGGAGCGCTGGAACAACGGCGCCTTCCTGGCCGACACGCCGGAACGGGGCCGCTGGTTCGCACGCACCGGCCGCTGCGGGCCGGTCCCCTTCTCGGAAAGCCCGGGCTCCGGCTGGGCGCTGGTGGATTGCCGGACATGGACCAACTTCTCCCGCCAGGGCGGACGCGTGGCGCCATGGCCGCTTCCCTGACGGCGGGGGTCATGAGCCCGGAGGCGCGGCGGAAGGGAGCCAAGTGCCCCCTGCCGCGTTACCGGAACATGTCTCCAGGGAGAACAGGCATGAACAACCCGAAGAAGCCGATCGACCACAGCGCGGACTGGGAGCACGCGCAGCGCCAGAACGAGCGCAGCTGGGGCGACGACCCGAACCTGCCGAACGAGGGGCAGGAGCAGTCCGACCGGCAGAAGCAGGAACGGACCGACGAGGATTACGGCATCGGCAAGGAAGGGACCGACCCCCGCCGTGACGAGGCCGGGCGCTCGCCAAAGAACCCGGTCTGAGGAACAGGGGGCGGGTGCTTGGCTCCGGCGCCGGGCTCCCGGCCCGTTCCGGGGCGGGGCGGCGTCAGCCCGGCGCGGCCTCGTCCCCCTCGCCTTCCAGCCGGGCGATTTCCTCGTCCGAGAAACCGAAATGGTGGCCGACCTCATGGATGATGACGTTCCGCACCAGACGGAAGAGATCCTCGCCGGTTTCCACCCATTCGACCAGGATCGGCTCCCGGTACAGCGTGATCATATCGGGCTCCCGCGGCAGGTCGCCGGTGGAGCGTTCCGTCAGCGGCACGCCGCGGTACAGGCCGGTCAGCTCCCAGGGATGCTCCAGTCCCATCTCCTCCAGCGTCTCGTCGTCAGGAACCTCCTCCACGGCGATGGCGAGGTTGCGCACGGAGACGCGCAGCTCCTCCGGCAGGGCACAGAGGGCGGTTTCGGCCAGGCTGGCGATATCCTCGGCCGAGGGCGGCGTGGTGTGGTGCGGAACCATGCGCGGAGGGGGGACATACTTCCCCCCATCCCGTCAAGCGGCAGGCGTCGCCCCTCCTGCCGGGGAGCCTTCCGCCAGGGCCAGGATCTCCCGGGGTGACAAGCCTTCCCGCAGGAGTTGCCGCACCGGCTTCGCGCCGTCCCGCTTCGCCAGCCGCTTCCCATCTGGCCCGAGAAGCAGCGGGTGGTGGGCGTAACGGGGTTCCGGCCAGCCCATCAGTGCCTGCAGCAGCCGGTGGATGTCGGTGGCGGCCCGCAGGTCCTCGCCCCGCGTCACCAGCGTCACGCCCTGAAGCGCGTCGTCATGCGTGACACAGAGGTGGTAGGAGGCCGGGGCGTCCTTGCGGGCCAGCACCGCGTCGCCGAAGCGGGCCGGGTCGCAGCGGACCCGACCATGTCCCTGTTCCGCGTAGGAAAGCGGGCCATCCAGGGTGGCAAGGGCCGCCGGCATGTCCAGCCGCAGCGCGTGCGGCTCCCCGGCCGACAGGC
>NZ_BDLP01000269.1:0-6093 GCF_001950415.1 Roseomonas sp. TAS13 | reverse complement strand
CGACCAGCATCCCAGCACTGGCTCCCGATCATCCCGGAAACCACTGTGAACCCCGCCGTCAGTGGGGTCCCGTTTGGACGCCGATCACCCCTCCAACAGGGTTCCTATTCCATGCCGATCCACAGCCAGGGCGACCGCCTGTTCCGGCGTCGCGGGTGCGTAGGAGCGTCGGGCGGTGTTGTCGCCGATCGCCAGAGTGTTGAAGCGGCTTTCCGTCCGGGCGACAGCCGCCAGGGTGTCAACGTGGACGGTTGGACCGCAGGCGGTCGCGAGCTGCGCGAAGGCGGCGAGGGTGAGGATCATGCGATCCCCCCTCGCCCGGCGTCGTTAGTCGGCTTGGGGAGCCTTCGGCGCGTGTTCCAGGAGCTTGAGCAAGGCTGGATCGTCCTCGCGCGCCGAGGCCGCGAGAGCACGATATTTCGGCAAATCGGGGTCGTCAGCGACGTAGAAAGGGATGACGCCTTGGTATCCGAAATCGTCGCGCAGAAGCGCGAGCAGGCGGTCAACGTCCTTGTAGGTGCGGTTAGCCTTGTCGCCCCAGGTCCGCATGGGGAGGAAGTCGCGGCGCCAGCTTGGCCGGATATAGGCCAGATGCTCGCGGGTGTCGGGCGGACCGACGGTACAGACGACCAGCACGTTGCGGATGCGGCCCCCTTCCGCGATCCCCTGCCTGATTTCGCCCTCTGATAACCCCTTTGGCAACCGCGCCCCCCAGCAGACGGCCCTACGGCCGGTAGGATTGAGGCGCGAACGTGCGTCTTGGAAGTCCATCCCGCGCCAAGAAGCGACGACGGCACGAAGCCACGAGCCACGGAAGGCGCACGCAGCCGGAAACCACACGTCACAGCGCGCATAGCAGAACACGACCGATTCTTGCGAGGCCCGACCTGCAAAGCGTTGTGGTTCATCAGTTTCACCTCCCGCCAAGCCGGTGCAACACCCGTATAGTGTCATAGGTGTTTTTATGAAAACACCTTTTTTCACCAGCTCTCTAACGAACGGGAACCTTCCGATTGTTCCTGATCTGTTCTCATGTCGGCTTCCATAGAATGTCCAACATTGCAATGGGCTAGAACGGAAGTAGCGCATCGTCTGCGCCACGCCGTGCCTCGCAGGACGTGAACCGAGTAGGCCGGGGGTGTCGAGAGGTGAAGTTGCAAAAACGCCCGTCAGATGCGAGACGGACACAGGCGGCTAATTGCAGCCGAAATCACGCTTTGCGCGTCTGGAATTGACGCGCGCGCGCGATCGGGCAATGGTGCCCGCTGTTTACGACGTTTTCTGAAAGGGACCGGACGACCCGGAACAACCGAGCCAGAAAGTGAAAAAGCCCCCCGCGCCAACGGGAGGCTTTTTCGGTGATGAGGTCAGCTAGCCGCTGGACCGACAATTAGTGTGCAACACGGAAGGTAGGGACTGCGCCGATCGCAGTCAATCCCTCCGAACGGCGGCTTGCGTCCTTCGCCCTGGCTCCTTCACGCGCGAAGGAGAGACGAATCATGCACGCCGAAACGGTGCCGACCGGGCGCCGGAAGATTACCCCCGCCATGCTCGCCCACCGGGCCACCCGGCCGAGCTGCTACGAACCAACCAAGCCGGGCCTTGTGCTGGGTGCGCTCAAGCGCGCGGCCGAGGCATTAGGATGCCCGCAGCGCGTCCTAGCCCTGATCGACTACCTGATGGGATGCACCAGGGCGATCGACTGGACGCATGGAAGCGGCCCGATTTGGGCTTGGCCGTCGAACGCCGTCCTAGGCGACGTGCTGAACATCCAAGAGAGCCAGCTCAAGACCGTGTTCCGAGCCGCCCAGGAGCTGGGGCTGTTGGAGATCCACGACAGCCCCACAGGGAAGCGATACGGGCACCGGGACGCCGAGGGGCGCGTGACGATCGCCTACGGCTTCGACCTGTCTCCCCTCGCGTGGCGCGTGGCCGAGTTCCGACGCATGGCGGCCGATCGGCAAGCGGAGTGGAAGCGCGGCGTGCAGCTCCGCGACGAGGTGACGGCGCTCCGCAACAAGGTGCTGTCCTTGTGCGACCTGGGGCGAGAGGAAGGGGCGGCAGGCGATTGGGAGGCCGTTGACGCGGAAGCCCGCCAGCTCGCCGCATCCAAGGGCCAGAGCCGCGATCCGGCTATCCTCGCCCCGATCCTCGCGGCCTTGAACGATCTGCACCAGGGCGCGCTTGAGGCGCTGACACCGACCGAGGATCAGCCTTCGGAAGCTGTGGAAAGTGCCCCCGTGGGGTCGGAAAACCGGCCCCTCCATACACCTACAAACCAGCCTCTTATCGCTAAAGCGAATACGGAAGCGGACGGGCCTAGTCGGCCCGGAGCTTTTGCTAAGGCAGACAGCCACGTCATCGCTATCCGGCCGAGAACAGATCGAGCGGCACCGGTAGAAACGGGCAAGAGGGAAGGAAGGCAGGAAAGCGCGCTGCGGGGCTTCAACGTGTCGCCGGGGTTCGTGGTCCAGATCGCCCCGAGCTTCGCAACGTGGATCACCAAGCCCGCCCCGACGTGGCCGGAGTTGCTGGACGTAAGCACGTTCGTTCGGTCCGAGCTGGGAATCTCGCAGCACGCATGGGGGCAGGCTTGCGAGGCGCTAGGCCGGCTTGAGGCCCTTGTGACACTGGCCGCGATCGACGCGCGCAGAGCTGCCGGCGAGGTTCAGAATCCCGGCGGGTTGCTGCGGAAAATGGTGGAGCTGCATCGAGGCGGGACGTTGCGCCTAGACCGGACGTTGTTCGGGCTGGCCGACAAGCTGAAAGCCCGGTTGCACTAGGCCCCGGCGTAAGACCCGGCGCGGATGGCGAAGGTATGCGGAGGTATATGATACCTGTTGACAACGTATCCGATACATTGCATATACCTTGGCGCGGCCGGTCGGGCTGCGGCAGGAGGCAAGCATGTCGGGAAATGTCGTTCAGGTTCTAACCTATAAGTCGGTCGAAACCATCCTAGCGGTAGGTGGAACGCAGTCGTGGGCGCTCGATCGCAACCGGGCGAAGGGGTGCAAGTATGCGGTCTGTTGCCGCAATGCGAACACGCGGGAAGCGGAGGGTAACGAGGCCCACGGTTCGGCCTTCATCGTCGGCAAGGTGTCCGACGTGGTGGAGTCCACCGACCACGATGGCCGGTGGCTGGTCCTGTTCAGCGAGTACGCGACGGTCAACGTTGGCGATCAGTGGGAAGGCCGGAACCCGGTGCGCTTCTACACCGTCGAGGACTACGAAGGGCACATCGACTTCGACGCCCTCGATTGGAAGCCCATGCCGGAGCCGCAGGCCAGCTCCACGACGGCCCAGCCGATGCAGGGGATGAACATCACGCAGGCCAAGGCGGCACTTGCCGCGACGTTCGGCGTCGATCCGTCTGCTGTTGAAATCACCATCCGGGGTTAGGTGGCCGAAACTAGCCGGACGCAAATGAGGCCCGGCGGGCGGCAACCCTCCGGGCCTCGATTGGTGCGTTGGTCCATGCAGGAGACGCAAGACAACACATAGCAGATCGAAGCCTGATTTACAGGGGTTTTGAAGCCGAAGGGTTCGGCGCCTGCCGCTGCGCGGCACCGCGGCTCTAGTCGCTTCGCTCCCCAAGCCCCCAAGCGGGGTCTTGGCCCTTCGGGTGACGATCCGACTGGCGGGAAGAAGGGAGGCCAGACCAGGGCACGGGCGCCAACCGGCCTTCCACCCACCTTCCTCCGCGTCGCTGCGCGCCGCTCCGTGCAGGCGGGTCCCTGCGAAGGCCAGTTGACCCCCGCGCCCTGCCCCGGCGGTTCTGATGGTGTCGGGACGAGGGGCGTCTATCAACGCCCCTCGCCCTTCGGTCGAGGGGTTCTCCTTCGCCTGCGGCGCGCGTCGAACAAGGGGCGGGGGTTTGCACGGTGCAAATCGGAGAGGAGGCAGGATGTAAATAAAAGTAATTCTAGATGTTTACAAGTATTGACGTTTTATCCCTGCCCGTCCAGGGTGTTTGAGCGGTTTAGATGAGCCGCCCGGACTTGGCGCGGCGGCAACCGCAAGGCTCCGGCACCCCATGCAGGGACTTAGCGATGTTCGACTTTCCGACTTCACCCCATCCGATCCCCGTCCTGTTCTACTTCGACGCGGCCGAAATGCTCCGGTCCTACGAAGCCTTCACCGTGGAACAGAACCCGGTCACGCGCGCTGATGGCCGCCCGAGCCGGCCCGTCAACGTCTGGACGGTCAGCGCCAAGTATCGGCACACGTCGCAGCGCGGACCCGTGGCCGAGTTCGAGAGCGAGCTTTACGCCCGTATCTTCCGCGATATGGCCGAGGTCGTCGCGGCCCACGTCTAACCGTCACCGGGGGAGGCCCGCCCTTCCCCGGCTTCGCAGAGGTGGCATTTAGCCGATGGAGTTTGCACGGTGCAAAGCCGCCCACCTTTCGAGGTCGGTTGCACGCCGTAAAATATCCCATCCAAAGTGTTTACAAGTGTTGACGAAACCGAGTGCCCCGCCTAGTCTGTCGATGCCGGCTCCGATGAGCCGGCCCGGTTCCGACGCGGCGGCAACCGCCCAGGCTCCGGCCCGCCCATGCAGGGATGACCAATGAAAACCCTTGTCGTGATGAATGAGAAAGGCGGTGTCGGTAAGACGAACATCGTCGCGCACGCGGGATGGTTCTTCGCAGAACGTCACCGCACGCTTGTTATCGACCTGGACCAGCAAGCCAACTTGAGCGCGACGCTAGGCGCCCATCTGGCGACGACGCACGCGATCGAGCTTTTCGCCGGGGCGGCCCAGGTTGAGCCGGTCGGGCCGCTGACCGTGGCGCGTTCCACCCGCGACCTACTGCGTGCAGAGGCAGGCGCCGACATGGCGGTTGTCGAGCAGTTCCGCGACAACCTCGCGAGCATGGCCGACGATTACGACGTGTGCGTGATCGACACTCCCCCGAGCCTCACTAACCGGACATTCGGCGCGCTACTGGCGGCAGATGCGGTGTTGGCGCCTATCGGGATCAGCGACTATTCAATCCAGGGTGTGACCGCATTGATCCAGGCGATCAAGGGCGTATCGGCGCACTATCAGCGCCCCGAACCCCGCTTCCTTGGCCTGCTGCCGTCCATCTACGACCGCAAGAGCCGGCGCGAGCGTGAGCTGTTCGAGAGCTTGGCCGAGACGGTCGGCAAGCTGCTGTTCCCCGGCATCGTGGCGAAGCGCGACGCCTACGCAAAAGCGGCGTCAGACGGCGAACCCGTGTGGAGCAACAAGGGCGCAGCCGCCCGCGAGGCTTCGACCGAAATCCGCGGCATCTTCGAGCATGTCGCCGCCGAAATGGAGTTGGGCGCATGAGCAAGGACACGACGAAGAAGCCGGCGCCTGCCGCCGCACGACCCAAGGCCACGCTTGGCGTTGCCGCCCTTGGCAACCTCATGGCCGCGTCCGGCAGCGACACGCGAGGCGATCCCATCCGCATCCCGCTTGCCGACATTGACGAGGACCCCAACCAGCCGCGCCGGCACTTCGACCAGGGCGAGCTTGAGGGGATGGCCGAGACGATCCGCACTCATGGCGTGATCCAAGCAATCACCGTCCGGCCTCCCCAGGGTGGCCGCTACTTGCTGGTAGCTGGCGCCCGTCGCTTCCGGGCTTCCAAGCTGGCAGGCACCAAGGACATTCCAGCGATCATCCGCACGGCCAAGGAAGGCGACTACGCCGCCCAGGTGATCGAGAACACGCAGCGTTCCAACCTCACCAATTCCGAGCTTGTCGCGTCCGTGGCGAGGCTCGCGAGCGATGGAAACACCAACAAGCAGATCGCGGCTATCTGCGCGTTGAAGGACTGGCAGGTTTCGCAATACCGCAAGTTCGTGGACTACCCGGCCGAGCTGCAAGCGTGGGTGGACCGGGCCGACATGCGCGCGCTCTACGATCTTTCCCGCGTTTGGGAGAAGGGCGCCGAGCAGATCATGCAGGCGCTTGAGGCGTTCGAGGCGGCGAATAAGGACACCCCAGGCGCCACCCTCACGATCACCGAGGCCCGCCGGATCGCATCGAGCATCACCGGCAAGCCCACCGGCAGCATCGTGCTAGATCGCGCCGAGGCGCCGGCAGCGCCGGCCCAGGA
>NZ_BDLP01000268.1:0-6102 GCF_001950415.1 Roseomonas sp. TAS13 | reverse complement strand
CATCTCTATGCTGACGTCGAGACTTGTGATCAAGAGACAGGCCCTTGCCGGCCGAGGAGGCGGAGATCCAGGCCGCCACCGGGGCGCTGGAGGCCATGAGCCGGGCGCTTTCCGGGACGGCGGAGGCGGTTTGAGGCCCATCGGCTATTACGTGCATCACCAGGGGGTGGGGCATTGGCAGCGCGCCACCGCCCTCGCGCGCCGGCTGCGTCACCCCTGCACCCTGATCGGCACGCTGCCGCCGGAGCGGGCGGCCAGCGCGCCCTGTCCGGTCCTGGCGCTGCCCGACGATGCGCCGGAGCCCGGCACGGCTTTTGATCCGGGGGGCGTCGCAGCGCTGCACTACGCCCCGCGCGGCCATGCCGGGCTGCGCGCGCGTTCCGCCGCCATCGCCGGCTGGATCGCCGCGCGACGGCCGGCGCTGATGGTGGTGGACGTATCCGTGGAAACGGTGCTGCTCGCCCGGCTCTGCGCCACGCCGGTGCTGTCCTTTCGCCTCGCCGGGCATCGCGACGACCTGCCGCACCGCATCGGCTTCGAGGCCAGCGAGGCGCTGATCGCCCCGTTTCCCGCCGCGCTGGAGGGGGCGGACACGCCAGGCTGGGTGCGGGAGAAGAGCTTCCATGCCGGCTTCCTCGCTCCCCCGCCCGAAATCGGTTCGGAGCCGGAGGACGGCTCGGTGCTGGTGATCTTCGGGCGCGGCGGGGCGGGCGGCTGCCGCGGGGCCCTGGCCGCGGCCGCGCGGGCCGTGCCGGAACGGCGCTGGCGGGTGCTGGGGCCGGTTTCCGGCGAGGCGGGAGAGGCGCTGCCGCCAAACCTGGAGATCCTGGGCTGGTCCGACCAGCCCGCCGCGCTGATGGCCCGGGCCTCGCTGGTGGTGGGCGGCGGTGGCGACGGGGTGCTGGCGGAGGTCGCGGCGCTGGGCCGGCGCTTCCTTTGCCTGCCGGAGCCCCGGCCCTTCGACGAGCAGCTTGTGAAGGCGCGGCGGCTCGCCGAGATCGGTGCGGCGGTGGTGCGGGAGGGCTGGCCGGAGGACGGCGCCTGGCCCGGGCTGCTGCGGGAGGCCATGGCGCTGAACCCTTCGCGGCTGGGCGGGCTGTTCGACCCTTCCGCCCTGGACCGCACGGCGGGTTTCATCGACGGGCAGGCGGAACGGGCGGTGCGCCTCTACGGCTGAGCCGGGGCTCCCCGCCCGATCCTTGTTTCCGTTTCCGGGGCCTGTTGCAGGCGTCCGATCGGGCCTTGCAGCAGTTCCACCTGGCGCACGATGCGGGCCAGGGGTTCCAGGGCGGGGCCTTCCGCGATCGCGGCGGGGCGGGGCAGCGGGCCAAGGCGGGCTTCGGCCAGGGCGGCCAGGGAGGCGTGGAGCCATTCCGCCCAGGCCTGCCAGCTTGCGTCGTCCAGCGCGTCGCGCAGGCCGGGGTCGTGGCGCAGGGCGGCCAGCCGGCCGGCGATGCGGCGCAGGGTGGCGTCCACCACCAGCCCGGCCTCGATGCGTGCCCGGTCCTGCCCCGGTTCCTGCATGGCGCGGGAAAGCGAGGATTCCAGGTTGTTGGTGGAAACGCCGGCGGCGCGGCGGCTGGCCTCGATGCGGGAGTCCGGCTGGGCACCGGCCAGCACGGCACGGGCATAGTCGGCATGGGCGGCGAGGGCGGCCCGGACCTCCCGCCGCATGCGGTCGGGCTCCCAGCTCGGCCAGAGCAGCAGCCAGCCGGTCACGGCCATGAGGCCGCCCGCCAGGGTGAAGAGGGCGCGCAGGCCCGCCACCTCCCAGGAGGAATGGGTGGGGTGGAGCAGTTCCGTCAGCACCACGACGATGGTGGTGACCCCCGCCATCCAGGCGGAGAAGCTGACCTGCCGGCCGGCGAAGGCGAGGACGCAGAGCGGGAAGAGCAGGGCGGCATGGGTCAGCCCGTCATGCACCCCGGAGGCCAGGGCGGCGCCCAGCAGCCCGCCGAGAACCGTCCCGCCCGCCCGTTCCAGCGCCCTCTGCCAGGTGGTGGCGTAGAAGGGCTGCAGCGTCACCACCACGGTGATGGGCAGCCAGTGGGCGAATTCGTTGCCGGAGAAGGGCAGCGTCACCGCCAGCGCCGGGACGGCGATGACCGCCGTGCGCAGCGAATGGCGCAGCACCGCCGAGTTCCAGGTCAGGTTAGCCCGCACCGGCAGCAGCATCTGGTCGCGCCAGGGCAGGGCGGGCGTCGTGCCGGAAGCGCCGCCGGGCTGGTAGCCGCCGGGCGTGCTCAGCTTGGCGGCCACGCGCAGGCGCTCGGCGATGCTGGTGGCGATGCGGTGCAGGGCCGGGTCCGCCTCGGTGGCGCGCAGGGCCGTGGCGAGGGCGCGCTCGATCCGCCCGGGCGGCAGGGCGGTGTCGTCGAGGATCGCCCGGGACAGCACCACGAGGATCGGCCGCAGCACCCGCAGCAGCACGCCCGCCGCCGCCCTGCGCTCCGGGTCGCGGGCGGTCTCGATCAGCTCCGACAAGGCGATCAGCGCCCCGAAGAGCTGCTCGCCGGCCTCCAGCCGCAGCAGGGCCTGGGCGCCGCGCAGCGACAGCCGGCCGCGCATGCCCACTAGGTCCATGACGATGCCACGGGCGAACTCGATCTCCTCCCGCACCGCGCGGCGATGGGCGCGGGCATGGGCCTCCCAGTCCTCGCCGCTGGCGTCCGGGCGGCCGGTCAGGTGGCGCAGGTCCTCGGTCAGCTCCGCCAGCCGGTGCCAGACCTGCGACACCGCCGCCCGGGCGGGGCGGTAGGGGTGCAGCCGCCAGACCACCATGGTCAGCAGCGTCGCCCAAAGGCCGCCAAGCAGGAACAGCCCGGCGATCTCGCCCGCCGTGGCGAGGTCGAGCGGCTGGTCCAGGGACAGGATCAGCACCACCGAGAGCAGGTTGCCCACCGCCGTCGCCGCCGCGCCCCAGACGCGCACGAAGCTGGTGCAGAGCACGCCGAGGCAGGCCAGCGGGATGAGCAGCGGCAGGTCCAGGTTCCGCAGCAGGCCGAAGCCGCTCCAGATCAGCGCCCCGGCGACGGTGAAGGAGAGCAGGGCCGGGACGCGGGTGCGGATCGGGCCGCCGATGTCGCAGAGACAGGTGAAGAAGGCGGCCATCGCCATGTAGATCAGCGCAGGCTTTCCCAGCCACTCGCTGAGCAGGATCACCACGGCACAGGCCAGGGCAGCGCGCACGCCCTCGGCCACACGGATGGCGCGGATGTCGAAGCCCATCGGCAGGCGCGACAGGTCGGCACCCGGGTTCCGTTCTGTCGCGCGCCAGGGGGAATGGAGGCGGGAGATGTCGGCGATGCGCATCGCCTGCTTTCTGGCGCAGCCGCGAGGCGGGCAAAACCCCCGCGGCTCCGTCTTTTCCGTGAGGGGAAGCTCCCGCGCCCGCTGGCTTGGGGAGTTGCACTCCGTGGTGGCCCGCCAGGGGAGAGGCGCCGCCTCTCCCGCCGGACCCCCTCTCCGCCGGGGACCGAAGCCGGTCCCCGGGCCCCGGGCTTGCGTTGGCGCCTGCGGTGGCCGTTGCCCTGCAGCCCGATCCGTGGGAGCAGGTGGAGACGCGGGACTCCCGAAAAGAAGAAAAACAACGTGTCTGCGCTGGTGGCACCGTCAGTCCGCCGGAGAGCGTGGCTCTCCGGCGCGATCCGGCATCAGTGAGCGCCAACGAACGGGAGGTCCAGGAACCTCAGGTTCCTGGCGGACAAGGGGGTCCGGGGAAAAAGGCGGAGCCTTGTCCCCCGGGGCGGCGCAACGCCAGACGGGATGCGCGGACCGGCCGGGGGATCAGGCGGCCAGTATGTCGCGAACGGCCCCGGCGAGGGAGAGGGAGGCGGTGAGGCCGGGGCTTTCGATGCCGTAGAGGTTCACCAGGCCGGGGACGCCATGCAGGGCGGGGCCCTGGATCACGAAGTCCTGGGCCGGAGCGCCCCGGGGCACGATCTTGGGGCGGATGCCGGAATAGCCGGGCTGGAGGGCGCCGTCGGGCAGGGCGGGCCAGTAGCGGCGGATGGCCTCGTAGAAGCTGTCGCCGCGGCGGGGGTCCACCTCGTAGTCGATATGGTCCACCCATTCGACATCCGGGCCGAAGCGCGCCTGGCCGCCGAGGTCGATGGTCAGGTGGGTGCCCAGCCCGCCCGGCACGGGCACGGGGTAGATGAGGCGCGAGAAGGGCGAGCGGCCGGCGAGGGTGAAGTAGTTGCCCTTGGCGTAGTATTCCCGGGGCACGGTCTCCGGCGGCAGGCCCGCGATGGCGCGGCCGAGCGCCGGGGCGCCGAGGCCCGCGGCATTGACCAGGCTGCGGCAGAGCAGGGTCATCGGCTCGGCGCCGCCGGTCTCCAGCACGATGCCCTCGGGTACCACCCGGCCGGACAGCACGGGGCTGTGGAAGGCCAGCACGGCCCCGGCATTCTCCGCGTCGCCCTGCAGGGCCAGCATGTAGGCGTGGCTGTCGAGGATGCCCGTGGAGGGCGAGAGCAGGGCGCCGTGGCAGGACAGGGCGGGCTCCAGCGCCACGGCCTCGTCGCGGGACAGGACGCGCATGTCCTCCACCCCGTTGGCGGCGGCGCGGGCCTGGATCGAGGCGAGCCTGCCCGCCTCCTCCTCCGAGGTGGCAGCGATCAGCTTGCCGCAGCGGGCATGGGGCACGCCGCGTTCCGCGCAGAAGGCGTAGAGCATCCGTCGCCCGGCCACGCAGTGGCGCGCCATCAGGCTGCCGGCGGGATAGTAGATGCCGGCATGGATGACCTCGCTGTTGCGGGAGGACGTGCCCGTGCCGATCGCCTCGGCGGCTTCCAGCAGCAGGACCTCCCGCCCGGCCAGGGCCAGGCTCCGGGCGACGGCGAGGCCCACCACCCCGGCGCCGGCCACCACGCAGTCCACTGACTCCAAGTCCCGCCTCCTTCAAGAAATCCCATAAATTTTACGCATGAGGAACGCTGATGGCTCTACCCTTGGTTGCGCCGATTATGTGATATATAGGCCTCAATCAGTGTTGCGTGCAGGCAACATGCGAGTCGGGCCAGGAAAAGCCATGCTGACCATCGGAAGCATCGAGCGGATGTCGCCACGGCTGTTCAAGGCTGCCTGTGCTGGCGTGTACCCGCAGCGTGAGCCGGCGGTCGATGTGAACGGGCTGGAGTTCTTCTCGGATCCAGAGGAGGCGCGCCGGTGGATCGTCGAGCAGATCGGCTGCGAGCCCGACCTCTGGGACCTGCACGACCTGGAAGGGGACGAGGTCCCGGATGGGCATCCCCGCGCATCGGCGCAGGGCGAGGGCCGGGACGCATACCATGGGGCGGCGCGGCCGGCGGGCTGAACGAGGCCGCTCCGGGACGGAAGCCGGCAGGGGCGGTGGCTTTCATGCCGGTTCCGCGGCGGGGGCCGGGCTAGGGGACGGGTTCAGGGCCTGGGGAAGGTTGCGGTCCAGCAGGGATTCCGGCAGCGGCATCACCACGCCGGACCAGGTCCAGACCAGCAAGCATTCGATCCGCCGCCCCGGCCAGGCCGCGCGCAGCACGGCGCGGTAGGCCGCCATCTGCCGCAGATAGGCGGGCGAGACGTCCTCGGCCCGTTCCGGCGGGGGGCGGTTGGTCTTGTAGTCCGCCACCACGATCCGGTCGCCTCCGATCCAGAGCCGGTCCACCTGCCCCGCCACCGTCACGCCGCCGATGCGGCCGGCGAGCGGCGCTTCCGACAGGCTGCCGGGGCCGAAGGCCTCCGCCAGGGCGGGGTGGTGCAGGACCCGCATCACCTCGGCGCGGGTCGCCTCCTGTTCCTCCGGGGACAGGCCGTGCCCGGGCCGTGCGAGGTGGCGCTGCGCCACGGCCTCGCGCGCTGCCTCGGGATGTTCCGGCAGGTGTTGCAGCAGGGCATGGATCAGCGTGCCGCGCCGGAAGCGGCGGCCGGAGGGGTCCTTCTGCCCATGCGGCGCGGCGGCGGGGGGCACGGTTTCCTCGCCCGCGAGGCGCGAGGGTGCCACCGGGTCCTCCGAGGCCTCGGGCCTGGCGGGGTGGTGCGCCCAGGCGGGCAGCGCGGCGGACAGTGCCTTGCCGGCGCCCTCGCGGTCCGGCCGGGGCCTGTCTCTTGATCACATCTACGCAC
>NZ_BDLP01000267.1:0-6105 GCF_001950415.1 Roseomonas sp. TAS13 | reverse complement strand
CCCGCAGCGCCCTGGCGACGTTCGGGTCCTGCGCCAGCAACGCCATGGCCACGTCGTCCCGCCCCATCGCATGGAAGGCGGCCGCGTTGGCGCGGCGGGAGCAGCCCTCGCTTTCGCTGCCCAGCGAGGCGGTGAAGCCGCCGCCCAGGAAGGCGCCGCCGATCTGCGCCGCGGTGGTGCAGGGCGCCACGGACAGCGCGCCATAGACGCTCGGCACGTTCTCGACGCCGCCCTTGTAGGTGACGGTGTTGGAGCCGCTGCTGGAGCCCGAGCCGCTGACCACGATGGCATTGGCCACCGCGCCCGCCGAGGTGCTGCTGGACTGGGTCTGGGCCGAGGCGGGAAGGGCGGCGAAGGCCAGCCCCACCGCCAGCATGCCCGCGCCGAGGAGGCGTGCCACCGGCACGCCCCGCTCAGCCGGCTGCTTCGCCACGCGGCTCACTGAGCGGACCCGGCGGGCGCGAAGCCCTGGCCGCTGAACGCGCCCTGCCAAGCGCTGCCGCTGAAGTCCACGCCGCTGGCGAAGGACGAGCCCGGGCCCGTGGCGCCGCCCCAGGTGGCCGAGAGGCCTTCCACGCTGGAAGTGCCGCCGCTGTTGAAGGAGTAGACCTTGCCCGCGCTCTGGGAGGCGGCGCTGGTGTCGCCGATCCCCTTGGCATAGCTGCCACCGGTCACGCCGGCGCTGCTGAACTGACTGCTCCCGGAAAAGTTCTGGGCTATGGCGATGCCCGGCATGGTCGCGCCCAGGGTGATGGCGCTCGCCATAAGAGAGGCTTTGAGAATGGCACGCATCGATCTTTCTCCCCATGGCATTTCATTTAAATGACAACGTATCAATTTTTATTAATCTGTGAACGAAGTGTCAACTTCTGATTGCGTGTCCACAAAGCTGTGAACGTCTTCGCAACTGCACGCGGAACACAGTGCCGGCACGCCCGGCTCGCCCCAGCCCGACTGGGCACAACCCGGGGCAATGTCATCTGGAAGTCATATGACGGACGATCTATGCATCGTTGGTCATTCCATTCCCCTGGCCCGCGCGAGGACGGAGACCGACCATGGCCCGATCCGCAGTCTCCCGACCCGATCCCCAGGGCACTGCTCCCCAGGACATCGCTTCCCAGGGCATCGATTCTCCCGGGGAAGGTCCCGCCCGCCCTGGCGGCGCGTTCCTGCCCCGCTCCGTGGCGCAACCCCGCCGCGCCAGCCTCGCCGTCCAGGTCTGCGACGATCTTTCCGCCCGGATCGAGGCTGGCGAGCTGCGCCCCGGCGACAAGCTGCCGACCGAGAAGGAGCTGATCACCCGCTATGGCGTCAGCCGCACCGTGGTCCGGGAGGCCATCTCCAGCCTCCGCGCTGCCGGGCGCCTTTCGGTGGAACAGGGGCGCGGCATGTTCGTGCTCGCCCCGCCCCAGGCGCCGCACTACCGGCTGGAAGCCTCGCAGATCGACACGGCGGAGGAGATGCTCCGCCTGATCGAGGTGCGGGTCGCGCTGGAATCCGAGGCCGCCTGGCTGGCCGCCCAGCGCCGGGGCGAGGCCCAGGCCGCGGCGCTGCTGCAGGCCGCGGAGCGCTTCGGCACCGACCCCGCCGATGCCGACGGCTCCGTCGCCATGGACCGGACCTTCCACCTCCAGATCGCCGGCTGCTGCGGCAATGCCTATTTCGAGGCGCTGCTCGCCGGCCTGCCCGCGCAGCTCGTTCCGCGCTCCCGTCTGGAACTGTTCCGCGATGCCGAGGCCCGGGCGGCCTATCTCCGCATCCTGCGCATCGAGCATGTGCAGATCGCCACCGCCATCCTGCACGGCGACGCGGAGGGCGCGCGCGCCGCGATGCGCCTGCACCTGCTGAACAGCCGGGAGCGGCTGCGCGAGGCGGTTTCCGCCTTCGCCGCCGGCTGACCCCGCGTCTTCCCGCTTGCGTTCCGGCTGGTCCATTCGTAAGACGTCATACCAATATATGTTTGTATCCAGGCGATGGAGAGCGGCATGACGGAGCATTTCACCCCGGAGGCCTTGAAGGCGAAGCTGCCCACCGGGCTCCTGTCCTTTCCGGTGACGGATTTCACTCCCTCCGGTGACCTGGATGTGGACGGCTATCGCCGCCGCCTGGAATGGCTCTCGCCCTACGGCACCGCCACGCTCTTCGCAGCCGGCGGCACGGGCGAGTACTTCTCTCTCACCCCGGGCGAGTTCTCCCGGGTGGTGAAGGCGGCGGTGGAAGGGGCGGCGGGCCAAGTCCCCATCGTGGCCGGCGCCGGCTACGGCACTCGCACCGCCATTGAATATGCGAAGGAGGCCGAGCGACTCGGCGCCGCCGGCATCCTGCTGATGCCGCCCTACCTGACCGAGACCTCCCAAGCCGGGCTGCGTGCCCATATCGCGGCGGTCTGCAAGGCCACCTCGCTCGGCGTCATCGTGTATAACCGTGCCAACTGTCGGCTGAAGCCCGAGACGCTGGCCGCCGTGGCCGAGGAATGCCCGAACCTGATCGGCTTCAAGGACGGCGTCGGCGACATCGAGGCGATGACCGCCGTGTACAGCGCGCTGGGCGACCGGCTGACCTATCTCGGCGGGCTGCCGACGGCGGAGGTCTATGCCGCCGCCTATCTCGCCATGGGCGTGCCGACCTACTCCTCGGCGGTGTTCAACTTCATCCCGCGCACGGCGCAGGACTTCTACGCGGCCGTCACCACCGGCGACATGGCGACGGTGAACCGGCTGCTGAAGGACTTCTTCTTCCCCTACCTCGCCATCCGCAACCGTCAGCCGGGCTATGCGGTCAGCATCGTCAAGGCGGGTGCCGAGATCATCGGCCGCGGCGCCGGCCCGGTGCGCTCGCCGCTCAGCGACCTGACAGCGGAGGAGAAGCAGAGCCTGCGCTCTCTGGTCGAGAAGCTCGGCCCGCAATAAGGTCTACTGGCTCCGATCTCACGGAGGGGCGCGGCGTCACGCGCAGGCGCAGCGCCCGCCGTGCCTGCTTGTCCGCATACATCAGCCGATCGGCCTCCTGGAGTGCGGCTTGCAGCGAGCTGGCCGAGGGATCGACAGTCGCGACGCCGAAGCTCGCGCCTGGATAGTCGAAGCTGCAGCCGGCGAAGACATAGGTCCCGATCAGCAGTGGCGCCAACTGTCTGCGCATCACAGCGGCCGCTTCGTCCGGAGCATCCGGCCTGGACGGGGCGGCCAGCCTGATCACGATGAATTCGTCGCCGCCCCACCGTCCCGGCACGTCGCCGGGGTGCAGACCGGCCGAGAGGCGTCTTGCAACCTCGACCAGGAACTTGTCGCCGATCTCGTGTCCGTAGGTGTCGTTGATCGTCTTGAATTCATCCATATCGATGAACGCCACAAGAATCGACTGGCGTGTCCGCTTCGCCAGCGCAAAGCACTGACCCAGATCGGCCAGGATCGCGCGCCGGTTCGGCAGGCCGGTCAGGGCGTCGTAATTCGCCGCGTACCGTTCCTCCTGCCGCTGTAACACCATCTGTCCCGCGACACGGCCGGAGAGCAGGATCAGGACGAGGCCGAGCGCCGCGACCAGCCCCGCCACCCAGAAGTGTTGCCGGCGCATGGGGGCCAGGGGATCGAGCGAAACCAGCGTGAGCAGTTGATACGTCCTGTCGGACAGGGGCTGGCGCCGCAGCAGATAAAGATGCCCGTCGATCTGCCACTGGCCGGCCTGCTCCGGGCCGGTCATGGCGCGAATGTCCATGGGCTTGCCGATATCTTCGTCGCCGTCCGGAGGTTGCAGGATGTCCGGTGGCAGAAGCGCGGCCACATTGCGCAGCATGAACGGCGCGGACGAGGAGGTCGTCACGCGCCCCTGGCGATTCACGATCAGGGCGATGTGCTGCCCTGCCAGATAGAGCGCCATATCCGGTGCGTCGAACTTCACCGTGACGGAGCCCTGCGTCACGTCGTCGGCGTCCTCGATACGGCTGGACACGAAGTAGGACGGCGTTCTGTTCAGGCGGGCGATACCGAACATCTGCCCCTTGCCGTGCTGCAGGGCATCGACGAGGTATCTTCGTTCCCGATAGATCATCCCGACGATGCTGTCGGGCTCGGCCCAGTTGCTGGCCGTTACCGTGTCATCCGACAGGTTATTCATATAGATCCGGGCGTAGCGCAGGTCGCTGGACAGACTGTTCATGAAATCGCCGACGCTGCGCACCAAGGGGTCGCGTGTGAAATATGCGGCGCGCTGCTGGCGTGTTAAGCTGGCCAGGTCTGGCGGATCGACCCGATAGCGGGTGGCAAGCTGGATCACCCTGCTCTGATGCGCCACCATATTGGCCACGCTGCTCATCTCGGTGAACAGCCGGTCGACGATGCGCGCGGTTGTTCTGGTGTCGTATTCGGCGCTGGCAGCCAAGTCGCTGAGCCGCTCCGTCATGATATACCGCGACATCCACCAGCTCAGGCCAGTCACCAGCACCAGCCAGACGCCCGCGACGACCAGTGTCACACGCCGCGCGACAGATGGCATCTGTGGCCCGAATAGCCCTTGCCGTTGTAACACGCTGCGCACACTATCCTCGCGGGCAAAACCGGGGTTCAGGACAACTTACCCGGCATTCTCGATATTCTGGCGGTTCGATCAACGTCGATGATTTCCTTGGCACCCTGGAACTGCGAATCTGGATGTGGCCAGGGAAGAGTACGTGATGATCTGGCGCTGTCATGCGCCCCGCGGGCGGAAGGGCGCGGATGGGCTGTTTCGTGAAGCCTCATGCGGCTACCTATCCGTCGCGTCGGAGCGGATCGCCATGACCATCGGATGCACCCTGCGCGAGGACCGTTCGGCGCGGCGGAAGGGGCAAGAGCAGCCCCGTCCGTACGGCGAAGGAAAGGGCCGCGCGCGCACTCCAGCCGCTGGAAGGCGAACCCGTGACGTCGCTTCCAGCTTTGGCGCCACCCGCAACAGGGTGGCACCTCAATTTGGGAAGGAAACAAAAGAACATGCAACGCCGTGGCCTCCTCCGCGCCTCGCTTCTCACGCCTTTTCTGGGCATGCCCGCGCTCCTGCCCCGTGCCGCGCGGGCGGAGATGGCCTGGCCTGAGCGCACCGTCACCATCGTCTCCCCCTTCGCCCCCGGCTCATCCTCCGACATCGTGGCGCGTGCCATCGGGGTGCAGATGCAGCAGGGGATCGGCAAGCCCGTGGTGGTGGAGAACCGCCCTGGCGCCACCGGCGAGATCGGTGCCCGCTTCGTCATCCGCTCCGCGCCGGATGGCCACACGCTGATGCACGCGCCGATCAGCACCTGGGCGATCAACGCCGCGCTGCGCCCCAATCTCGGCTACGACCCGGTGCGCGACTTCACCGGCCTCAGCCAGACCGTGCGCACGCCCAATGTCCTGGTGGTGAACCCCGCGCAGGTGAAGGCCGGCGACCTCGCCGGGCTCGTCGAATGGCTGAAGGCGCGCAAGGGCGCCACCTCCTACTCCACCTCCGGCGTCGGCTCCTCGGACCACCTGACCATGGAGATGTTCAAGCAGGCCACCGGCACGGAGATCTCGCACATCCCCTATGCCGGCGGCGCCCCCGCCACCACCGACCTGATCGCCGGCAACGTCCAGCTCTCCTTCCAGAATCTCGGCTCCATCCTGCCGCAGATCCGCGACGGCCGCGTGAAGCCCATCCTGATTACCAGTGAGGCGCGTTCCGCCCTTCTTCCCGAGGTGCCGACCGCCATCGAGAGCGGACTGCAGGGCTTCACCGTCTATTCCTGGCAGGCGATCGGCGGCCCCGCCGGCATGGCGCCGGACCTCGCCAACCGCATCCACGCAGCCATCCTGGCGGCCCTGCGCCACCCCGACACCCGCCGCCGCATGGACGAGATCGGCTTCGAGGTCGTGGGCAGCACCCCCGCCGAGTTCGCTGCCTTCCAGAAGGGAGAGATCGACCGCTGGAAGGAGGTCGTCCGCCGCGGCAACATCACGCCGGACTGAGCGCCGGACTCGCCTGTTCCGGCCGCCGGGGGAGAGGCGCTGCCTCTCCCGCCGGACCCCCTCTCCGCCGGGGACCGAAGCCGGTCCCCGGACCCCGGGCTTTCGTGGGTTCCCGTGGTTGCCGCCAGCCTGCGGCCTGATCCCGGGA
>NZ_BDLP01000266.1:0-6137 GCF_001950415.1 Roseomonas sp. TAS13 | reverse complement strand
GCGTAGATGTGATCAAGAGACAGGAGCGTGTCAGCATCGCCCGAGAGCGGCTCGCGGTCGAGGGAGCGGCACCAGCGTTCGTAGCCGCTCCAGGCGGAGCGGTAGGCGCGCCGGGTGCCGGGGCCGCGGGCGCGGGTGGCATAGACGGCGGCCTGGGCGGCGAGTTCGCGGAGTTCGGCCGCGCGCGAAGCACCGCCCGGCACCACGAGGTCGCCCAGCAGGGTGGTGTGCAGGACCAGACTGCCGTCCGCGGCCGGCGTTGCGGGTGAGGCGGGCGGGGTAGGGGAGCTGGCGCCGGTCATGGCGCGGCGAAGGGGTTGCGGATGGTCAGTTGCCCTTCGACCACCTGCCCGTCCTGCAGATCCTCGGAGAAGAGCGTGTCGCAGCCGGCCTCCAGGGCCGAGGCCAGGATCAAGGCATCGTAGATCGTGTAGCCCAGCCTCTCCGCCAGCCCAACGGCCGCCTCGTGCGTCGCGACGGTGAGCGGCCGGGGCGCCGGACAGAGAGTCCGGATGGCGGCCAGCGCCTGCATGACCTCGGGCCAGGGCCGGCGTAGCTTGCGGCGGGCGACGGCGGTGAACTCGTTGAGCACCTGGACGCTGACCAGGCCGCCCCGGGCCAGGAGGCCGCGCGCCGTCTCGGAACGCGGATCCGGCTGCAGGGCAGCGTAGAGCAGGATGTTGGTATCGAGGAAGGGCCGGTTCATCCGCCACGCTCGTTGGCTTCGTCGCGCGAGAAACGGAAGCCGTCGGGCAGGTGCCAGCCGAGACCGCGCAGCGCCTCGATCGCCTCGTCGCGGCGGCGGTCGCGGGCCACGCGGAAGGTGTGGGAGTCGGCCACCTCGATGGCGACCTCGTCGCCCTCGCGCAGGCCCAAAGCCTCGACCACGGCGGCGGGGAGGCGAACGGCGAGGCTGTTGCCCCAGCGGCTGACCTGCATGGCGATCTCCTAAGGATATACTTTGTGAATGGTATATCCTCCGTGCGGCGCGAGCAAGCTTTTCCGTCCGCAAATGGGGATTAGCGGACGGAAGGACGGGCGCTGGTTGCGGGGGTGGGACGCGGTCGCCGGGGGTGTTTGGCAGGGTGGCTGAGTAGCACAAGCAATACCCGGATATCAGTTTCAGAATACTTTATAAATTGCTGTTTTACCGTGTATCCTGGAAACGAAGACCTGAAGCTCAGAAGCCCCCTCCAGCGTCTTCGGACAGAGGTTTGTGCATGGCAGGCTGGGATGAGGATGAAGGTGATCCGGACGACGGCAGCACGCCGCTCTGGGCTGCGCGCCGGTCCGGACCGCCCCCGCCGGTGGTCACGCCCGAGCCCGCCCGGCTGCTGCGGCCCCTGGCCCGGGCCGAGGACCTGCTCTCGCGTCTCGACGCCCGCGCCGGGGCCGCTTCCGGGGCGTTGCGCGAGGGCCTGGTCGCCCGCCTGGCGCTCGCCGAGGCCGCCGCTTGGCTCACCCAGGCCGGCCTGCCCACCCACCCGCACGACCTTGGCCTGCGCGCCGCCGGCCTCACCGGCTCCTGGAGCGCCGCCTCCGACCTGCATCGCCTGGAGCGGGCCATGCCCGCCACCTGGGGTGGCCACGGTGGCGAGGTGGGCGCGGTCGCCGCCGAGCACCCGGTGGAGCAGGCGCTCGCCCTGGCCCGCCTGTTGACGCGGCTGCCGGTGTTCCGGACCGATCCACTGAATGAGGCGGAAAGGCTCGCCGCGGCGCTGCGGTTGCTGGGCGACACGGCTCGGCACGCCGCCCGCATCACCCCGCCAGAGTGGCGCGCAGCCGCAGGTAGGTGACTGTCAGGAAGCCCAGCCCCAGGGCAGCCAGTGCAGCCATCCGGCCTGCCACGACCTCCAGCCCCGCACCCCGGAAGAGGATGGCCTGGGCGATCGCAACGAACTGCGTCGTCGGAAGTACCTGTACGACGGACTGCAACCATGCTGGCATGCTTTCCAGCGGCGTCATGCTGCCCGAAAGCAGCATCATCAGGATGATGGCCGGCAGGGCCAACAGCCCGAACTGTCCGGTGGAGCTGGTCACGGTCGCCAGCAGCACGCCCAGTGCGGCGACCGAGACCTGGAACAGGACGGTGCACAGCACGAAGAGGAAGATGGAGCCCGCCACCGGCACGCCCAACAGGCCGCGCACCACCAGCAGCAGCGACAGCACGGCGGCACCGACGATCACCAATGCATTGGCGCCGATCTTGGCGAGCAGGATCTCCAGCGGTCCGACCGGCATGGCCAGGAGATGCTCCAAGGTTCCGTGCTCGCGCTCGCGCAGCAGGGCTGCGCCGGGCAGGATGATGGAGAGGATCAACGTGCTGTTCACGACCTGCATGACGGAGGTGAACCATTCCGGCTGGCTGTTCGGGTTGAAACGGGTGCGGATCACAAGATCCAGGGGCTCTGCCGCGCTGCCCAGTCGCTTCGCCACCTCCTGCTGCACGATCTGGCTGACATAGCTGGCGCCGTTGCCCGCCTGCGACATCGCCGTGGCATCCACATCCAGGGCGAGCGTCACCGGGTGGCCGGACAGCAGATCCGATTCGAAGCGTGGCGGGACCTGCAGAATGAAGGTGAAGCGGCCCGCATCCAGGCCAGGCCCTACCTCAGGCGCCATGATCGGGACCGCCGACTGGAACTGTGGTGGCAGCAGGGCCGCGGCGAGGCTGCGGGAAAGGTCGGAGCGGTCCTCGTCCAGCACTGCTACGGCAGCGTTGCGGACCTCCGTCTTCATGCCGGTGGCCACGGTATAGACCGCTACGGTGAAGGTATAGGCGAGCAAGACCAGGAGGACTGGATCGGCACCCAGCACCCGCAGTTCCTTCAGCCCCAGCCAGAGGATGTTGGACAGATGGCGCATGACGTCAGGGCTCCTGCTTGCGGAGCAGCAATGTGGCCGCGCCGATGAACAGCACCGCGAAACCCGCCAGCACCAGGTGGTTGTGCCATAGCTCTGCGAAGTGCAGCCCCTTGCTCATCGCACCGACCGAGATCTGCTGGAACCAACTGGCCGGAAAGGCAAGGCCGATGCCGAGTGCCGGACCGGTGAGGGAAGCAGCCGGTACCAGCAGGCCGGAGAAGTTCACCGCCGGTACGATGGAAAGGATGGCCGCGGCGAAGATTGCCGCCACCTGGCTGGAGACGAAGGCGGACACCAGCAACCCGAAGCCGGTGGAGGCCAGCACATAGAGCGCGGCGCCCATGGCCAGCGCGGGGCCGGAGCCCAGCACAGGCACGTCGAAGACCACGCGGGCGACGAACAGCAGCATGACGAAGCTGCTCAGGGCGACGGCGAAGTAGGGGATCTGCTTGCCGATCAGGAATTCCGGCGCCGTGACCGGTGTGGCGCGGAAGTTGGCGATGGCGCCGCTCTCCTTCTCCCGCACCACGCCGACGGCAGCGAGCATGGCCGGGACCAGCATCAGCATCAGCATGATCACGCCCGGCACGATGGCGACCGCGCTGCGAAAGGCCTGGTTGTAGTGGAAGCGTGGCTCCAGTGTCAGCAG
Organism: Roseomonas sp. TAS13; assembly: GCF_001950415.1. Taxonomy (NCBI): domain Bacteria; kingdom Pseudomonadati; phylum Pseudomonadota; class Alphaproteobacteria; order Acetobacterales; family Roseomonadaceae; genus Roseomonas; species Roseomonas sp. TAS13. The sequence continues at coordinate 2,623 of NZ_BDLP01000266.1, read as the reverse complement.
ATCGGGGCTGCGCGGCAGCGGCGAAAGCGCCTCCTGGTCGCGCAGCCAGGTCTGCGCCAGGCCCAGCACGTAGCTGCGCGCCGTTTCCGCGCGAAAGGGCATGGCGCCGTCGATGGCCACCGCCACCTCGGGCCGGTCGCCACGGCGAAGGTCGTGGCCGAAGCCCGGCGGTATCTCCACCGCCAGGGCGATCCCCGCCGCCCGCAGGCGCGCCTCGGCCGCGGCGGCGTCCGCCAGGGGTGGCTGTTCGGAGAAGTAGCGGGAGCCGGCGAAGCTTTCCAGCAGGCTGCGGCTTTCCGGTGTGCGATCCCCATCCAGCACGGCATAGGGCAGGTTCTCGACGTCGAAGGAGATGCCGAAGCCGAAGGCGATCGTCAGCAGCACCGGGCCGAGCAGGGCGAAGGCCAGCCGGATCGGGTCACGCAGCAGTTCCAGCGACTCACGCCAGGCGCAGGCCAGCAGGCGGCGGGGGTTGAAGAGCCAGGCGGCCCGACCTTGTGCGCCGGGCATGGGGGCCGGCAGATCCCCGCCCGCCTCGTCCGGTCCGGCGGCTTCCTCCAGCCAGCCGATGAAGGCCTCCTCCAGCGTGGCGGCATGGCGCTGCGCCACCAGTTCCGCCGGCGAACCCATGGCCAGGACGCGGCCGGCGTGTTGCAGCGAGATGCGATCGCAGCGCTCTGCCTCGTTCATGAAATGGGTTGAGATAAAGATCGTCACCTCCTGCTCGCGCGACAGGCGCAGCAGGTGGCGCCAGAACAGGTCGCGTGCCACCGGATCGACGCCCGAGGTCGGCTCGTCCAGGATCAACAGCTCCGGCTCGTGCACCACCGCGGCCGCGAGCTGAAGCCGCTGCCGCACGCCCAGCGGCAGGGATTCCGGCGCCGCATCGGCGACGTCCTCCAGGTCGAAGTCGTGCATCACCTGGGCCAGCCGCTTGGCGGCACGGTCGCGCGGCAGGTGGAAGAGATCGGCGTGCAGCTGGAGGTTCTGCCGCACCGTCAGCTCGCCGTAGAGGGAGAAGGACTGGGACATGTAGCCGACATGCCGTCGTGCGTCGCCGCCCGATCCGGGCCGCTGGCCGAGGATGCGCGCCTCGCCCTCGGTGGCGGGCAGCAGCCCGGTCAGCATGCGCATCGTCGTGCTCTTGCCCGAGCCGTTGGAACCTAGGAATCCGAAGATCTCGCCGCGCCGGACGCTGAGGTTCACATGGTCTACGGCCACGAAGTCACCGAACCGCCTGGTCAGCCCCTTCGCCTCGATCACCGGCGCCTCGCCAGGGTGCGGCGGGGGTGGCGGCGTGATGACCACGGGCTGATAGCCACGCCGCCGCTCCTCGGGCATCAGGGCGATGAAGGCTTCGTCCAGGTTCCGGCTACCGGTACGCTCCAGGATCGCTGCCGGGTTGCCGGTGGCGATCACCTTCCCCGCATCCATGGCCGCCAGCCAGTCGAAGCGCTGCGCTTCGTCCATGTAGGCGGTGGCGACCAGCACGCTCATCTGCGGGCGGCGTTCGCGCAGCCGGTCGATCAGCGTCCAGAACTGCCGGCGGGAGAGCGGGTCCACCCCTGTGGTCGGCTCGTCCAGGATCAGCAGGTCGGGGTCGCGCACCAGGGCGCAGCAGAGCGAGAGCTTCTGCTTCATCCCGCCCGAGAGCTTGCCGGCGGGCCGGTCCAGGAAGCGGGAAAGGCCGGTGGCGCGGGTCAGGCCCGCTATGCGCTGCCGCCGCTCCTGCGCGCCCTGGCCGAAGAGGCGGGCGAAGTAGTCGATGTTCTCGGCCACTGAAAGGGTCTGGTAGAGGTTCCGCCCCAGTCCCTGGGGCATATAGGCGATCCGCTGCCGCGCCCCGGTCAGCACCGACGGGTCGCGCAGGTCGCCGCCGAGGGCCACGATCTCCCCCTCCTGCGGCCGCCGCACGCCGGCGAGCAGGCCCAGCAGGGTGGATTTTCCTACCCCGTCCGGCCCGACCAGTCCGGCCATGACCCCGGCGGGGATATCGAGCGTCACCCGATCCAGCGCCGCGACGCTGCCGTAGTGGTGGCGGACGTCATGAAGTGACGCGACGGGCACCGCGGTCATGGCAGCCGGACCTGCAGCCGTTCCGGCCAGGGTTGCGTTGTGTCGAGCCGGACGAAGCCCAGGCCGCGCACGCCGGTCTTCACCTGCTCGATATGCGCCTGCAGCAGCGACGCCGGCAGGCGCAGCTTCACGCGGAACATGAGGTTCCCTCGTTCCTGCGCCGTCTCGACCTGGCGCGGCGTGAACTGCGCCTCGGGGGCCACGAAGCTGACGATCGCGGGCAGGACGTATTGCGGCACCGGGTCGAGGACGAGCCTGGCCTCCGCCCCATAGGCCAGGCGCCCAGCCTGCTCGGCAGGAAGGAAGACGATCATGGAGACGTCGCTCGGGTCGATCAGGGTCGCGACACGCCCCCCGGCCGCCACGACCTCTCCGCTGCGGAGGAGGCGATAGAGGACCCGGCCGGCGCGCGGCGCGGTCAGCACGGTGTCATCCAGCAGGGTGCGGACCTGGGCGGCGTTGGCCTGGGCGGCGGCGAGGGTGGCATCGGCCCGGCGCCTGCCCGCCGCGGCGGCGGTGACCGTCGCCTCGGCGACCTGCAGCGTGG
>NZ_BDLP01000265.1:0-6183 GCF_001950415.1 Roseomonas sp. TAS13 | reverse complement strand
CAGCCCCCTCCCATCGCGCCGCCCTCGCACGTCTCGGCCCTTGCCCCCAGCACCGCCGCGGCTTCGCCCCGGTCGATCACGCAGCGGCAGCAGGAGCGGAGGCATGACGGCGGAGGAGATGCTGGCGGCGGATGCGGTGCCCGAGGGGGTTTCGCCGGCGTTGCGGGCGGTGTGGCATGGTCTGCGCGGGGAGTGGGAGGCGGCGCATGCGCTGGTGCAGGACGAGCCGGGGCGCGAGGCCGCCTGGGTCCATGCCTGGCTGCACCGAATCGAGGGGGACCTCGGCAATGCCGGCTACTGGTACCGGCGCGCGAATCGGGAGATGCCGCGGCGCGGCACCGCCACCGATTCGGAGGGGCATGACATCGCCGGGGTTCTGTTCGACCTTTGATCCCGTTGACAACGGCGCCGCGCGAACTTCGCGGCTGACGCGAGTTCCCGCGTGAGTCCCCCTCGCTTGACGAGGCGACTCGGCTTCATCACTTTGCCGACTCGACAGAGGGGGATTGCTGTGGGCACCGGGCTGGATCTTCCGCTCGACCAGGTCATGGTCGGCGACTGCCTCGACATGCTGCGTCAACTGCCGCCGGCCTCGGTGCATGCGATCTTCGCGGACCCCCCGTACAACCTGCAACTCAAGGGCGACCTCGTGCGGCCTGAAGGCGGGTTGGTGGACGGCGTGGACGATGCCTGGGACCGGTTCGACGGCTTCCCGGCCTATGACTCCTTCACCCGTGCCTGGCTGACCGAATGCCGCCGCGTGCTGCGCAAGGATGGCACGATCTGGGTGATCGGCGCCTACCACAACGTCTTCCGCCTCGGCACGGCGTTGCAGGATCTCGGCTACTGGATCCTGAACGACGTGGTGTGGCGCAAGTCGAACCCGATGCCGAACTTCCGCGGCCGCCGTTTCACCAACGCGCACGAGACGCTGATCTGGGCCTCGCGCGGGCCGGAGAGCCGATACAAGTTCAACTACGCCGCCATGAAGGCGCTGAACGACGACGTGCAGATGCGCTCGGATTGGCTGATCCCGCTCTGCACGGGCAACGAGCGCCTGCGCGACGAAAAGGGCAAGAAGCTGCACCCGACGCAGAAGCCGGAGGCGCTGCTGCACCGGGTGATCCTGAGCTGCACCGCGCCGGGTGAGGTGGTGCTCGACCCCTTCATGGGCAGCGGCACCACGGCGGCGGTGGCGCGGCGCCTCGGCCGGCGCTTCATCGGCATCGAGCGCGACGAGGCCTATGCCGAGGCCGCCCGGGCACGCATCGAGGCGGTGGAGCCGCTGCCGGAAAGCCTGGCGCTCAGCCTCCCGGCCCGGCGGGAGCAGCCGCGCATTCCCTTCGGCACGCTGGTGGAACGCGGCCTCGTGCCGCCCGGCTCGCGCCTCGTGGACCGGCACCGCCGCTGGCGGGCCGAGGTCGGGGCGGATGGCACGCTCCGCTGCGGCAAGGCGCTCGGCTCGATCCACAAGGTCGGCGCCGAGGTGCAGGAGGCGCCGACCTGCAACGGCTGGCTCTTCTGGCATGTGGAGCGCCGCGATGGCTCGCTGCGCCTGCTGGACGAGTTCCGCACCGAACTTGCCGGGCAGGCCTGAGGGCCGCACCGGCTTTCCGCCGGCCCTGATCCGCCCTCGCGGCCCCTCTGCCTGGCCGGCCAGTCATGGACCGGCCCGCGGACCGGGGATTCACGCCACCTTCCAAACAAAAACGAGTGCCAGCCATCATGGCACTCTGTTGCGGTGCAATTTCTTGCGGTAACGCAACCCCTGGTAGATATTGTTAACGGTTCACCGGGGGTTGGTGCATGGCGGCGCAGATGCTGCTGATCTATTTCGGGGCGGACGGGAACAGCCATCTGTTCCGCCGGGAAGGCTGGTCGCATCAGGAGCCCGAGATCGTCTGGAGCATGGACGATCGCTGCCGCCTGGAACTCTCCCCGGAACTCCTCCCCCTGCGCCCGGGCGTGCCGCTGCGGCTGGAGGCACGGGGCTTTCCCGCACTGAACCATGAGAGCGGCCACCGCGTGCAACGGCTGCGACCGGTCCTGAACGGGACGGTCCTGCCGGAGATCGTGGCGCAGGCCACCGGCAGCTTCACGCTGGACCTGCCGCCGGAACTGCTGCGGACGGATGTTGCCAACGACCTCGTCTTCGAGCAGCCCGACGCCTCCCGCCCGCCCTCGCGGCCCGGGCAGCCGCCTTCGGGCGACACGCGCCGGCTGGCCTTCGCCTGGCAGACGCTGCGCCTCTTTCCGGTGCCGGGCGTGGCCGCCGCCGTCGCCTCGGCGCAGGGCACGCACGCCGCCATCACCCTGCTGATCATGGGCAACCACCAGGCGCGGCAGCTCGCCCGCAACCTGGGCCGCCTGCGGAGCCTTTCGGGGCGTCTGGTGCCGCGCCATGTCGGGGAGGGCAAGGACCTCGCCGCCGCCCTGGCCGCGGCCGGGGAGGAGGGGCCGGTGGCGCTCTGGTCCCAGCCGTCCTCCGGCGCGGCGGCCCCGCAGGGTGCGCTGGCCGAAGGGCTGCGCTTCCCCGCCTTGCAGGGGCACCTGCACTGGCCGCTGCTGGCGTCCGATCCGCGCAACCGGCCGGAGCCGCTCTGGCCCGGCGGGCGCTACGGCGGCGCGCTCTATAACGACCGGATCGCCGCCGGCCTCGCGGCGGAGGCGCCGGGGCTGAAGGATGGCGACCTGTACCGCCGCTACCTCGCCGCCTCCTGCGAGGCGCTGGACATCGCCGGCGACTGGGCGGCCTCCGGCTTCGCCGCCTGGGAACAGGCCGAGGCGGGCTGCGAGATCCGCGTCGCGGCGGAGATGCGGGCGATGATGCGCCGCGCGCCGCTGTTCAACACGCCGCACGATCCGACCGGGGCGCCCTTCCACCTCGTGACCGAGGCGCTGCTGCGCCGGACCTCGCTGCTGGGGGCATCGGTGCGCGAGGCGGCGCTGGAGGAATACCGGCAGGCAAGCCGCGGCTGGCTCGGCCTCGCCGGCACGCGGCAGACGCCGCTGCATCCCGAGGTGGCGCGGCGCCTGGGCCTCGACTGGTGCGACGGCGACACGCGCTTCGCCTGGTTCGGCAACCGCTGGACCTTCCGGGAATACATGCTCCGCTACATCCGGTGGCAGCCATGGGCGCGCTGAGGCGGGCGAAGGGGAGGGCAGGATGAGCGAGGCCCGCATGCGCCTGGTGATCGGCGCGAACTGCCAGGGGCAGGAGATGGCGGAGGTGCTGGGACGCATCCCCAGCCTCGAAGGCTGCGACGTGATCCATGTCGGCTACCACGTCTTCGACCGGCCGGAATGCGGGTGGGACAGCTATCCCGATTTCCGCGATGCGCCGGCGGTGCTGTGGGAGCAGGTCTTCGACAACGCCTTCGTCGAGGAGCGCGCGGCGCTGCGCGCGCGCATGCCGGAAGGCACGCCGGTGCTGCGCTTCCCGCCGCAGAACATCACCGCGCTCTGGCCTTTCGAGGCGCTGGACCCGCGCAAGGGCGGGCCGGAGGATGGCGACTATCCGGAGGGCGAGCGCTACCGCCTGGGCGACCGCATCGCCATGATGCTGGCAGTGGATGGCGAGGCGGTGGCGCTGCCGGACGATGCGCTCTTCGACCTGTACCTGGAGCGCTGCGCCGCGGAGCTGCCGCGCCTCGACCGGCGGCTTGGCTTCGACCTGGCGCGCGCGGAGGCACGGGACAAGGACAGCGACATCGCCCTGGCGCCCTTCGTCGCCGGCCGCTTCCGCGAGGAGCGCCTGTTCCACGACTACATGCACATCGCCGGCCCGCTGCTGCGCGAGATCCTGCGGCAGATGCTGGAGGTTTCGGCCGGGCTGCTGGAGATCGACGCCGCGCGGGCCCATGGCGAGGTCCGCGCGCTGACGGAGGCCTATCACGGCCAGCATTTCGCGCAGATCCCGGTCAACCCGCTGGTGGCGCGGCACTTCGGCCTGCGCTGGCACGATCCGGCGGAACGGGTGCTGGTGAATGCCAGCGCGCTGAGCTTCCGCGACTACATCGTCGACTACATCCGCTGGCGGCCGTATTTCACATGAGGGGCGCGCAGCCGGCCATGTCACCCGACCCGCAGGCGGTGGCGGATTCCCCACGGGCCCTCTACTTCGCCGGCTTCCTCCTGGCGCTGGACGAAAGCCCCGGGGAAACGGCGCTGCTGCTGCGCCGCGCTTCCGGGACGGAGGCGCTGGGCTTCGCCGAGCTGGGCCGGCGCATCGCCGCGCGGATGGTGGCGCTGCGCCGCGCCGGGCTGCGGCCGGGGCAGGTGGTGCTGATCTTCTCCGACACGCGTGCGGACCTCTATGTCAGCTTCTTCGCGGCGCAGTTCCTGGGGGCCGTGCCCTCGGTGATGCCGCCGCCCACCGCGAAGCAGGATGCCGCCCATTGGCGCGAGGCGCACCGCATACTGGTGGCGCGCATCCGGCCCGGGCTGGTCTGCGGCCTCGGTGCCGCGATCGATGCGCTGGGCGAGACCGGCGTGCCGGCGCTGGATTTCGGCGCGCTCTCGGCGCTGGACGACCACACCGCGCGGCGGCCCGTGCCGCAGCCGGTGGCGGGGGACCTGGCGCTGCTGCAGCATTCCTCCGGCACGACCGGGCTGAAGAAGGGCGTGATGCTCGGCTATGACACGCTGGTGCGGCAGGCCGAGGCCTATGGCGCGGCGCTGGACCTGCAGCCGGGCGACAAGGTGGCGAGCTGGCTGCCGCTCTATCACGACATGGGGCTGATCGCCTGCACCGTGCTGCCCTTCGTCGCGGCCATGCCGGTGCTGGCGCTTGATCCCTTCGAATGGCTGGCCGATCCTCTCTCGGTCCTGCGCCTCGCGGAAGCGGAGTGCGCCACGCTGCTGTGGCTGCCAAACTTCGCCTTCGATCACCTGGCGGGCGCGGCGCGGCGGCTGCGCGGTGCGGCGCTGGACCTGTCCGGCCTGCGTGCGGTGGTCAACTGCTCGGAAGTCTGCCGCGCCGCCTCGATGGACCGTTTCCTCGACGCCTTCGCCCCGCATGGCCTGTCGCCGAAGGCGCTGCACACCTGCTACGCCCTGGCCGAGAACGTCTTCGCCGTGACGCAGAGCCCGCTGCGCCCGCGACGGGAGGATGGGGCATCGCGCCCCGCGGGTCCGGCGCGCCTGCTGCTGGACCGTGCGGCGCTCGATGCCGGGCATGTCGTGCCCGTCCTGCCCGGCATGCCGGGCGCGGTGGAACTGGTGTCGAGCGGCAGGCCGATCGAGGGCTGCGCGCTGCGCTTCCTGCCGGTGGGGGATGCCGGCAACGATCTGGGCGAGATCCTGATCGTTTCCGACTGCCTCTTCGACGGCTATTACGGCGAGCCGGCGCTGAGCGAGGAGCGCTTCGCCGATGGCTGGCTGCGCACGCGCGATCTCGGCTTCCTCCATGACGGCGAGCTCTATGTGCTGGGCCGCCTCGACGACGTGCTGATCTATCGCGGCCGCAACCTGGTGGCGCCGGACCTGGAGGCGGCGCTGGCCGCCGTGCCAGCGATCAAGCCGGGGCGCGCGGTGGTCTTCTCCATCCCCGACGAGCGCATCGGCAGCGACCAGATCGTGGTGCTCTACGAGGCGGCGGACGGCGTGCCGGAGGACGAGGTGGCCACCGGTCGCGCGGTGCGCGCCGTGCTGGGCGAGCGCTTCGCCGTCAACCCGGTGCATGTCGGACGCCTGCCCCCCGGCGCCTTGCGCAAGACCACCAGCGGCAAGATCAGCCGCGCGCTCAACCGTGCGGCCTTCCTGCAGGCCGGCGGCGAGGGCGCGCCATGAGAGGAACGCGATGATGGCTGGAACCGCGGAGGCCGATCTCGCCGCGCGCTTCGAGGCGGTGCTGCGCCGGGCCTTCCCGGGCTTCCGCGGCGCCTTCCACGCGGGGCTGGCCGCCGCCGACGTCGCCGGCTGGGATTCGGTCGCGCATGTGAACCTGCTGATGGACCTGGAGGACGCCTTCGGCGTCGAGATCCCGCCCGGGGCGGCGGCGCAGGTGCCGGATGTGGGCGGGCTGATGGCGCTGGTGCGGGAACGCCTGCCGGGCTGACGGCGCCTCGGATCACGGGCGCCGGGTGGCCGCGGGCGCGGTCATGCCGGCGCCGCAGGATCGCCCCGGGGTGGAGGAACTCCATCCCGGGGCGGCAGGCCGCGCTCCCCTCCCCGGGCGCGCGG
>NZ_BDLP01000264.1:0-6186 GCF_001950415.1 Roseomonas sp. TAS13 | reverse complement strand
TCGCCTTACGGTGGAGCTGTGCGTAGATGTGATCAAGAGACAGCTCGGGGAACACCGTGTCGAGATGCGAGCAGATCACCACCAGCCCCGCCTGCGGGTCGGTGCCGGGCCGCAGCGCGGTGACGTTGCCCTCCGCGTCCCGCGCCACATCCGCGAGCCCCTGCGCCCGCAGCATCTCCCCATAGGCCGCCGCCCGCCTCGCCTCGCCAAAGGGTGGCGAGGCGATCTCGGCGATGCGGATGATCTCCGACACCGTGCGCTCATGGTCCTGCCGCACGAAGGCATCCGCCTTGCGGAACGCCTCGCCGGACAGCAGCCGCGTCACCTCGCCCGCCACCTCCGGCCCACCTTCCGAGACCAGGGCCTCCCGCAGCGCAGGCAACATGGCAGGCGGGGAAAGCTCGTTCATGGCAGGGGCCTCCGGAATTCCGGGCGCGGAGGCTCCGCCCGTTGCCCGGCCCGGTCAAGGCCAGGCAACCTCCGGTCCGCGCCCGACCGGCGCCGCCGCTCCGTCCCCGGGGTGGAAAGGCCCTGCCTTTCCCCCGGCGGGCGGCCACAGGGCGCAACGCCGCCCGTATCACGCCCTCAGCGCGACTGCTCCAGCACATAGACATGCGGCGCATCCGCCGGCAGCGTCTCCGGCGTCAGTTCCAGGCTCGGCCCGCCGACCCGCGTTACCCGTCCCGGCGGCACCCGCGCCAGGAAGGTCTCGACCGGCTCGATCGGCAGGATGCCGCGCGGGTTGTAATAGTGCATCGGGATGACCACCCGCGGCCCGATGGCCTCGATCGCCGCGTCCAGGTCGTCCAGCGCGATGGTCGCATGCGCGCCGGTCAGCGCCAGCAGGATGTCCACCTGCCCGCGCAGCGCCTCCAGCTGCCTCGGGTCCACCGGGTTGCCGATATCGCCCATGTGCAGCACCCGCAGCCCGCCCAGGGTGAAGTGGTAGAGCGCATTGGCATCCGGGTCCCGCCCCGCCGCCGCCTGGAAGTCGAAGGTCAGGCTCTCATAGGCCGGAAAGGAGCGGACCGGGATGCCCAGCACCTCCACCCCCTCGGGCGGCAGCTCCAGCGTGTTGATCACCACCGGCTCGCCCCGGATATGGCTGGGGTCGGAATGGAACTCGTCGGTGGCCGAGCTCATCAGCACCAGGTCCGCCGGCTCGTCGATCGGGTCGAAGCGGCTGAGCGGCGGCTTGTAGGGATCGGTGATCACCACCACCCCATCCGCCTCCAGCCGGAAGCTCGCATGCGCGTAGAACGTGATCTTCACGATTCCCTCCGCTCCATCCAGGACCGTTTCCGGGGCGGCCTCCCGCCCGGACCCCTCCCATAACGGCCCACCCCGGCCTTCGTCCCGGAATCTTCGGTGAAGCCGCGTCCCGCGTCCCACCCCCCTCATCCCGCATGGCTTCCTGCCGCCCACCCGGCTATACGCTGCCTCCCATGCGATACGTCTCCACCCGCGGCGAGGCTCCGGCCCGCGACTTCCCGGGCGTCCTGCTCGCCGGCCTGGCCGAGGATGGCGGCCTCTTCGTCCCCGAGACCTGGCCCTCCCTCTCCGCCGCCGAATGGCGCGCGATGCGCGGCCTGCCCTATCCGGAACTGGCCGCGCGCATCGTCGGCCTCTTCACCGGCGGCACGATCCCGGACGCCGCCCTGCGCCGCATGACGGAGGAGGCCTACGCCTCCTTCAACCATCCCGCCATCGCCCCGCTGGTGCAGCTCGACACCCGCAGCTTCGCGCTGGAGCTCTTCCACGGCCCCACGCTCGCCTTCAAGGACATGGCGATGCAGCTCCTGGGCCGGCTCTTCGACCATGTCCTGGCCGAGCGTGGCGAGCGCGTGACCATCGTCGGCGCCACCTCCGGTGACACCGGCTCCGCCGCCATCGAGGCCTGCCGCGACCGCGCCAACATCGACATCGTCATCCTGCACCCGCAGGGCCGCACCTCCGAGGTGCAGCGCCGGCAGATGACCACCGTCCTCGCCTCCAACGTCCACAACCTGGCCGTGGAAGGCGATTTCGACACCTGCCAGGATCTCGTGAAGGCGATGTTCGCCGACGCCCCCTTCCGGCGGGAGATGAACCTTTCCGCGGTGAACTCGATCAACTGGGCCCGCGTCGCCGCCCAGATCCCCTACTACGCCTATGCCGCCCTGGCGCTCGGCGCCCCCGACCGCCCGGTCGCCGTCTCCGTCCCCACCGGCAATTTCGGCAATGTGCTGGCCGCCTGGGCGGCCCGGAAGATGGGCCTGCCGATCGAGCGGCTGATCATCTCCTCCAACCGCAACGACATCCTGCCGCGCTTCTTCACGGCCAATGACATGTCCGCCCGGCCGGTGGAGCCCTCCCTCTCCCCCAGCATGGACATCCAGGTCTCCTCGAACTTCGAGCGCCTGCTCTTCGAGCTCCTGGACCGCGACCCCGCCGCCACCGCCCAGGCCATGCGCGGCTTCCGCGAAACCGGCCGCATGCCCGTCCCCGATGCCGCCTGGCAGCGCGCGGCGGAACTCTTCCGCGGCGTCGCCCTGGACGACGAGGGCACGCTGCGGGAGATGCGCCGCGTCCACGCCACCACCGGCTGGCTGCCCGACCCGCACAGCGCCACCGCCACCTACGCCGCCCGCGCCCTGGCGCCCGAGGACCCGGCGATCCCGGTGATCGTCGCCGCCACTGCCCACCCCGCGAAATTCCCCGACGCGGCGGAACAGGCAGTCGGCTTCCGCCCCGCCCTCCCCCCGCACCTCGCCGACCTCTTCACCCGCGAGGAACGCCTGGAACTCCTCCCCGGCGATCTCGCCCAGGTCGAGGGCGCCGTCCGCCGCCACGCGCGCCGCAACCGGGCCTGAACCCTCCGGCCCCCGGAGTTCCCCCACGGCCAGCCGGGAAAGGCCTTGCCTCCCCCGGACCCTATCCACCAGGGGCCTGGACCTCCCCTTCGCTGGCGCTCGCCGATGCCGGATCGCGCCGGGAATCATGGCTTCCCGGCGACTGCCGGTGCCACCAGCACCAACCCGGGGCATGGTCTGGGGAGATACGATCTTCCCAGCGGTGGGGACCGGGGGAGGCGGCGCCTCCACCAGGGCCAACCATGGGCGCGACGCCGCACGCCCCCCATTCTTGACGTTTCGCGAAAGCATGTTTCCGGAATTGCAACTGTTCCGCGCCTGATGTCTCATGCGCTGCAACACCCGGATTCGGAACGCCCTCGCCCATGGCATCGTCCCTGACCTACAACGTCGCCAGCGACTGGGGCGCCGGCTTCGTCGCGAACATGGCCATCCAGGCGGGCGACACGGCCCTGAACGGCTGGCTCGTGGAATTCGACGCCGCCTTCACCATCACCAACCTTTGGGGCGGCGAGATCGTCAGCCATGTCGGCACGCACTACGTCGTGCGGAACCTGTCCTGGAACGCTACCGTTCCCGCCAACGGCCAGCTCGGATTCGGCTTCCAGGCCACCACCGGCGCCGCCGGCAGCCAGGCCGCCAACCTCGCCCTGAACGGCACCGCCGCCGCGCCCCCCGCCACCCTGCCCGAGCTCTCCGTCGCCGATGTCTCGGTCGCCGAGGGCAACAGCGGCAGCAAGGTCCTGACCTTCACCGTCGCCCTGTCCAAAGCCGCCAGCGGCCCGGTCACGCTGCACTACGTCACGGCGGACGGCACCGCGACGGCAGGCAGCGACTATGCCGCCGCCTCCGGCACCCTCACCTTCGCGGCCGGGGAAACCAGCAAGACCGTCAGCGTCACCGTCTCCGGCGACACACTGGTGGAGGCCAACGAGAGCTTCCTGCTCAACCTTTCCGATGCGAGCGGCGCCACCATCGCCCGCGCCAGCGCCACCGGCACCATCCTCAACGACGACACCGCCGCCACCCCGCCGAAGCTCAGCGTCAGCGACGTCTCCGTCACGGAAGGCAATCCCGGCACCTCCGGCACGGGCACCGCCGCCACCGGCTGGTTCAGCACCCGGGGCAACCAGATCGTCGATGCCGGCGGCAACATCGTGAAGATCGCCGGGGTGAACTGGTTCGGGCTGGAATCCTCCAACGAGGCGCCGCACGGCCTCTGGGCGCGCGGCTACAAGGAGATGATGGACCAGATGGTGGATCTGGGCTTCAACACCATCCGCCTCCCCTTCTCCACCGACCTGCTGCACGGCGGCATGCCCAGCGGCATCGACTTCAGCAAGAACCCCGACCTGCAGGGCCTGACCGGCCTCCAGATCATGGACCGGATCGTGGACTATGCCGGCCAGGTCGGCCTGCGCATCATCCTCGACCACCACCGCAGCGATGCCGGCGCCGGCACCTCCGGCAACGGCCTCTGGTACGACGACGCGCATCCGGAATCGCAGTGGATCGGCGACTGGCAGATGCTGGCCGCCCGCTATGCCGGCGATCCGACCGTCATCGGCGCCGACCTGCACAACGAGCCCTATAACGGCACCTGGGGCACCGGCACCGCCACCGACTGGGCCGCGGCGGCGGAACGCGCCGGCAACGCGATCGGGGAGGTCAACCCGAACTGGCTGATCTTCGTCGAGGGCATCGGCACCTATGACGGCCAGAACTACTGGTGGGGCGGCAACCTCATGGGCGTGCGCGACCGCCCCGTCACGCTCGACGTCGCCAACAAGCTCGTCTACTCGGCCCACGACTACCCGAACTCGATCTATGCCCAGCCCTGGTTCCAGGGCGCGAATTTCGGCGACACGCTGACCCAGAAATTCGACCAGATGTGGGGCTACATCTACAAGGAAGGCATCGCGCCGGTCTATCTCGGCGAGTTCGGCAGCAGGATGGCCGACGCCAAGGACCTCGTCTGGCTCGACAAGATCACCGCCTACCTCTCCGGCGACCTCGACGCCAACGGCACCCACGACATCGCCGCGGGCCAGCAGGGCATCAGCTGGACCTGGTGGTCCTGGAACCCGAATTCCGGCGACACCGGCGGCATCCTCCAGGATGACTGGACCTCGGTGAACGCCGCCAAGGTGGCGGAGCTGCAGCCGATCCAGTTCAGCCTCGACGGCAGCACCGCCACCCCCGGCACCGCGGGCGACGCTCATGTGGCGCTCTTCACCGTCACCCTCTCCGCCGCCGCCGGCACCGCCGTCACCGTCGACTTCGGCACCGTTCCCGGCACCGCCACGGCCGAGGACTTCACCGCCGCTTCCGGCAGGCTGACCTTCGCCCCGGGCGAGACCAGCAAGACCGTCGCCATCGCCATCGGGGCGGACAGCGCGGCCGAGGCGGACGAGACCTTCTCCTTCGTCCTCTCCAGCCCCTCCGGCGCCACCCTCCTGGACGGCACCGCCACCGCCACCATCCTGAACGACGACGCCGGCACTTCCACCGGGGGCTCGACCGGCGGCGGAACCGGCGGCACGGGCTCCGCCGGCAGCGGCCTCGACGCCAGCTTCGCCGTCACCAATGCCTGGAACAACGGCTTCCAGGGCGCCGTCACGGTCCACAACGAAGGCGCCGCCACGGTTTCCGACTGGGAGTTCGAGCTGAAGATCAGCAACGAGATCACCCAGATCTGGAACGCCGAGATCGTCTCCCGCACCAGCAGTGGCTACATCATCCACAACGCGGCCTGGAACGGCGGCATCGCCGGCGATGGCGAGATCAGCTTCGGCTTCCTGGCCAGCGGGCAGGCCAATCCGGCACAGGTGGACTTCGCCTTCTGACCGGGGTGGGGATGCCGCCGCCCTGATATCGCCCCGCCCGGTTCACCCGGGCGGCGGAATGGGATAGTCCCGCCCCAGATCCCGGCCGCCCCGCCTTCCGCCCCGGCACCGGCCGGGGCGCTCCAAGGGGGAGCCCCCCCCCGAGGGAACGCCCCCTCGGGGCCGGACGATCCAGGGCGGCGGAAGGACCGGCATGACCTCTCCCTCGTGGCGCGATCGCCTTCCGGCCCGCCGATGACCGCCCAGCTCGCCACGGTGCTGGCCCTCCTCGGCCTGGCCATCGGGATGTTCGTGACCGGCCGCCCCCGCACGGATGTGGTGGCGCTGCTCATGCTGCTCCTCCTGCCCCTCACCGGCACCGTCACCGTGCCGGAGGCCCTGGCCGGCTTCGGCGATGCCAGCGTCCTGCTCGTCGCGGCCCTCTTCGTCGTCGGCGAGGGCCTGGTCCGCACCCTGTCTCTTGATCACAAGTCTCGACGTCAGCATAG
>NZ_BDLP01000263.1:0-6224 GCF_001950415.1 Roseomonas sp. TAS13 | reverse complement strand
GCCGGCCATTGCCGGCCTGGGCGCGGTCGCGGAGGCCGCCGATCCCCACGCGGCAGAGCGCCTCCTGCCGATCCGCCAGGCCATCGAGGCGGGCAGCGGCGCCCGCATCCCCGGCGCCGGGGCGCCGCGCCTGCCCAACACGGCGAGCCTGCTGCTGCCCGGCCTGCCGGCGGAGACCCAGGTCATCGCGCTGGACCTGGCCGGGGTCCGGGTCTCGGCGGGCTCGGCCTGCTCCTCCGGCAAGGTGGCGCGCAGCCATGTGCTGGAGGCGATGGGGCTGGGCGAGGCGGCAGGCTGCGCCATCCGCGTCTCCCTGCCCTGGAACGCGCAGGAGGATGCGGCGGAGCGTTTTCTCGCCGCCTATGCCGCCATGCGGGATCGCCTCTCGCAGCGCGCCGCGGAGCGCCCCATCTTCGCGGCATGATTGCTCCGGCCGCGAACCGCCCGATCTATCTCGACAACCACGCCACCACCCCGGTCGATCCGCGGGTGCTGGCGGCCATGCGCCCCTGGTGGGAGGAAAACTTCGCCAACCCTGCCAGCGTGGAACACGCCATGGGCCGGGCCGCCGAGGCGGCGGTGGAGCAGGCGCGGGCGGAGGTCGGGGCACTGGTCGGCGCCGAGGCGCGGGAAATCGTGCTGACCTCCGGCGCCACGGAGAGCAACAACCTCGCCATCAAGGGCGCGGCGCGCTTCGCCGCCTCCCAGGGCAGCGGGCGGCGGCGCATCGTCACCACGGCCATCGAGCACAAATGCGTCCTGGAGAGCGTGCGCGACCTCGCGGCGGAGGGTTTCGAGCCGGTGGTCCTGCCGGTCGGGCCGGACGGACTGCTGGAGCCGGAGGTGCTGCGCGCGGCGGTGGACGAAGGCACCCTGCTGGTCAGCGTCATGGCGGTGAACAACGAGATCGGCGTGGTGCAGGACCTGCCCGCGCTGGTCGCCATCACCAAGGGGGCGGGCGCGCTGTTCCACACCGACGCGGCCCAGGCTGCCGGGCGCGTCCCGCTGGACGTGGACGCGATCGGGGCCGACCTGCTCTCGCTTTCCGGCCACAAGATCTACGGCCCCAAGGGGATCGGCGCGCTCTATGTCCGCCGCCGTCCCCGCGTTCGGCTGACGCCACTCCTGTCCGGCGGCGGGCAGGAGCGCGGCTTCCGCTCCGGCACCCTGGCCGCGCCGCTGGTGGTCGGGCTGGGCGAGGCGGCGCGCCTGGCGCGGCTGGAGGGCGCGGAGGATGCGGCGCGGGCGGCCGGGTTGCGCGACCGTTTCCTGGCGGTGCTGAACGCGCGCGTGCCGGGGGTGGTGGTGAACGGCAGCCGCGGCCACCGGGTGGCCGGCAACCTGAACCTCACCTTTCCCGGCGGCGTGGACGCGCAGCGGCTGATGGCGGCGATGCCGGAGGTCTGCGTCTCCACCGGCTCGGCCTGTTCCTCGGCCTCGGTGGAGCCATCCTACGTGCTGCGGGCCATCGGGCTGGACGAGGGATCCGCAAGAGCGAGCTTGCGCGTGGGGATCGGGCGCTTTACCTCGCCCGCCGAGGTGGACCTGGCGGCCGCGGCCCTCGCGCGCGCCTGGACATCCGTCATGTCCCCCGAGACGGTGGAGTAGGAGCGGCCCGTATGCCGAAGATGACGTTTATCGAGCGTGACGGCACGCGGCGCGAGGTGGATGCGCCGCTGGGCCTCAGCGTGCTGGAGATCGCCCATCGCCATGGCGTGGATATCGAGGGCGCCTGCGAGGGCAGCCTCGCCTGCGCGACCTGCCACGTGATCGTGGACGGTGCCTGGTTCCCCAGGCTGGCCGAGCCGACCGAGGACGAGGAGGACATGCTCGACCTCGCCTTCGACCTGCAGGAAACCTCCCGGCTCGGCTGCCAGATCGTGATGTCCGAGGCGCTGGACGGGCTGGTGGTGAAGCTGCCGGCGGCGGGCAAGTAGGCGCGCCATCGCGGGCGGAGGATGTCGCGGGATGCTGCAGCAGCAGATCGAACCCTACGGCGCGCCGGGCGGCCTGTTCCGGCGCCTGCGCCAGGGGGCGGCGCCGGAATGGGAGGCCTATTGCTGGCATCCCTTCGTGCGGGGGCTGGCCGAGGGCACGCTGCCGCTCCCGGCCTTCCGGCACTACCTGGTGCAGGACTATCTCTTCCTGGTGCAGTTCGCCCGCGCCCAGGCCCTGGCCGTGGTGAAGGCGGAAAGCCTCGCCGCGATGCGCGAGAAGAGCGCGGCGGTGGACGCCATCCTCGGCGAGACCCAGCTGCACCTGGAATACTGCGCCGGCTGGGATCTGTCCGAGGACGACATCCTGGCCCGGCCCGAGGCGGCCGAGACGGTCGCCTATACGCGCTGGGTGCTGGACCGGGGCTTCGCGGGCGACATCCTGGATCTGGAGGTGGCGCTCGCCCCTTGCACCGTGGGCTATGGCGAGATCGCGCTGCGCATCGAGGCGCACCCTGCCCGGCGCCGCGGCGGCAATCCGTATGAGAGCTGGATCGCCATGTATGCGGGCGAGGAGTACCAGGCCCTGGCGCGTTCCGCGGCCGCGCGGCTGGACGCGCTGGGCGCCAGCCATGGCGGTGAGGCGCGCCTGCCGCTGCTGACCCGGACCTTCGCTGAGGCCTCCCGGCTGGAGGCGGATTTCTGGGCCATGGGCCTGCGCGCCGCGCCCGCCACCGGAGGCATCGCCGCCGAGGGCGCGCTGTCGGAGATCGGCTGATGCGTATCCTGGTCGCCATGTCCGGCGGGGTGGACAGCAGCGTCGTGGCCGGGCTGTTGCAGGAAGCCGGGCATGAGGTCGTCGGCGCCACGCTGCAGCTCTACGACCACGGGGCCGCCGTATCCCGCAAAGGAGCCTGCTGCGCCGGGCAGGACATCCACGACGCCCGGGACGTGGCCGACCGGCTCGGCATCCCGCATTACGTGCTGGACCGGGAAAGCCGTTTCCGCGACGCGGTGATCGCGGACTTCGCGAACAGCTATGCGCGGGGTGAAACCCCCATCCCCTGCGTCCGCTGCAACCAGACGGTGAAGTTCCAGGATCTGTTCGGCCTCGCCCGGGACCTGGGCTGCGAGGCCCTGGCGACCGGACATTACGCGCAGCGCATCGAGGGGTCATCCGGGGCGGAGCTGCACCGCGCCGTCGATCCGGCGCGGGACCAGTCCTATTTCCTCTTCGCCACCACGCGCGAGCAGCTGGCCTTCACGCGCTTCCCGCTGGGCGCCATGCCCGACAAGGCCGCCGTGCGGGCCGAGGCGGCGCGGCTGGGCCTCGCCGTGGCGGAGAAGCCCGACAGCCAGGACATCTGCTTCGTGCCCGCCGGCCGCTACCACGAGACGGTCGCGAAGCTGCGCCCCGAGGCGGCGCAGCCCGGCGAGATCGTGCATCTCGACGGCCGCGTGCTGGGCCGCCACGAGGGGCTGGGGCGCTTCACCGTGGGGCAGGGGCGGGGTCTCGGCACGGCCGCGCGTGACGGCGAGGAGCCGATGTACGTGGCGGCCCTGGATGCCACCCGGCGGCGCGTCGTGGTGGGGCCCCGGGCCGCGATTCCACAGACGGTGGTGGAGGCGGGCGAGGTGAATTGGCTGGTCCCCCCGCCCGACGGCGAGTTCGTCGCGCAGGCGAAGTTCCGCGCCCGTGAGGTGCCGCAGCCTGTGCGGGCGCGCTGGGACACGGCGCGCGGCTTCCTTGCCGTCACGCCGGACCTGCCGGTGATTGCGGCGCCGGGGCAGGCGCTGGTGCTCTATGATGGGGAGCGCGTGCTCGGCGGTGGATTCATCCGCCGGGCAGCCGTTGACAGGAACGGCGCGGCGGCCTAATTCGCGGCCCACCGGTTGGCGGCGTAGCTCAGCGGTAGAGCAGGGGAATCATAATCCCTTGGTCGGCGGTTCAAATCCGTCCGCCGCTACCAACCAGTCTTCCTGAATATCCTCGAAAACACGTTGCCCCGGTGCCGGAAACGGCAACTGGCCCGCAACATGAAGATGCGGGCCTCCTGCTTCGGCTCTTGGCGCGTTCTTCCTCAGCCCGCCATAAGGGCCGGCTCGCTTTCCGGGGCCAGGATCGCGGGATGCAGCGAAGCCATCGTCACGGAAGGCGCTGCCGTGTCGAGCGCGCGCAGCAGGCTGGCCATGCGGCTCAGGATCAGGGTGGCGGCCGAATGGTCCGCCTCGAAGGCTTCGGCGGCCAGTTGATCGACCCGCTCCGCGAGATCGACCAACGTAAGATGACGCGGATTTTCCATGTCGGGAACGCCGGGCTCCTCTCCGCCATATCCCGAAGGGGAATGGGTGCGGTGCGGAAAAGATTAACATCCGGTGAAGCGATGACGAAGAAAAAACCGCTACCCAGGGTTCATGAACCTATGAGTTTCCAACAATCCACAATTGCGCGAAACGCCGGTCCCGCGTTGTCGCATTTGCTTGCGCGAGTCCGGCGCCCGGCATCCCTGCCAGGAGGCTTCCGCTAGGCCTCCGCAACCGCCAGCGCGGCGCGCCAGACCCGCAGGAAATTGCCGGACCAGAGCAGTTCCAGCGCCATCCGATCATAGCCGCGGCGCGCCAGTTCGGCGGTCAGGCCCAGGGTCTCGCCGGCATGGCGCCAGCCCTCCACCCCGCCACCGCCGTCGAAGTCGCTGGACAGCCCGACATGCCCGATGCCGATGCGGCGCACCGCATGGTCCACATGGTCCGCCATGTCGGCCACGGAGGCGCGGAACCGGCCATCCGCATCCGGCGCCCGCAGGAAGGCCGGGACGGCGGTGATCTGCGCGAGGCCGCCGACCTGCTTCAGCATGTCGAGCTGCTCGTCGTCCAGGTTGCGCGGGTGCGCACGCAGGGCGGCGCAGCAGGTATGGGTGGCAAGCACCGGCGCCTTCGAGATTTCCGCCGCCTGAAAGAAGCTGCTGCGGGCGATGTGCGACATGTCCACCATCAGCCCGAGCCGGTTCATCTCCCGCACCGCCTGCCGGCCCAGCTCGCTCAGCCCGCCATGCAAGGCGGGGCCGTCCCCAAGGTCGGGCCGGGGCCGGGCGGCATCGGAAAGGTCGTTGTGCCCGTCATGCGTGACGGTGACGTAGCAGGCGCCGAGATCGCGCCACAGCTTCAGCCGCGACAGGTCGTGCCCCATGGCATTGCCGTTCTCCACGCCCAGCAGCACGGCGAAGGCGCCCTCGGCCTGCGCTTCCGCCAGCTCGTCCGGCGTGGTGACGAGGCGGTGCTCCGCATCCGCCGTGGCGCGGATGGCGCGCAGCATGGCCTCGGCACGCTCCCCGGCGGCGGCATGGCCTTCCGGTGTGCGCGGGCCCTGTGGCGTATAGGCGATGAAGACCACGCCCTTCAGCCCGCCGGCCCGCATCTTGGGGAAGTCCACCTGCCGCGGCGTCTCGCCATGCGGGTCGGGCATGTCCGGCCAGGGGATGTCCACATGCGTGTCCAGCGTTGGCAGCGACGCATGCAGGGCGGCGATTTCCGCTTCGGCGGGGCGGGTGATGGGGGCGTCCATGGCAGTCCCGTTCAGATGGTGCGGGCGCGGCTGATGCGCGCGATGATCCCGGGCAGGGCGGCGGGGTCGAGCCAGCGGAACACCGCGACGATGCGCGTCGCCGGCTCGACCCAGATGACGTTGCCGCCCGCGCCCTGGGCGAAGAGGCTTTCCCGATCGGCCTCCGGGAAGCGGCCGGAGCGGTTCAGCCACCACAGCAGGCCGTAATCCTCGTGCAGCGGGCAGGGGGTGCCACTGGCCGCCACCCAGCCGGGCGGCAAGATGCGCCGGCCCTCCCAGATCCCGCCTGCCAGCATCAGCAGCCCCAGTCGCGCCTGGTCCTCCGCATGGGTGCGGAGGCCGCCACCCCAATGCGTACCGCCGGGGACGGAAAGCGCCGTGCGCCCATTGGGCAGGGTGACGGAGGCGGTGCGGTAACCGTCCCAGGACCAGTCCCCGCTGCCGCCGACCGGGTGCATGATCCGCTCCGCCCAGACCTCCGGCAGCGGCCGGCCGAAGCGCAGCATCAGGGCCAGGGACAGGGCGTTCACCCGGACGTCGTTGTATTCCCAGTGGGAGCCGGGCGGTTCCAGCGGCCGCTCCCAGCCCTTGGGTGCCTTGCCCTCGCGCTGCAGGTCGCGGCCACGGTCCAGCACGTCGGACTTGCCGTGCAGCGTGCCTTCCCACTCGCTGGTCTGGGTCAGCAGCATGCGCCAGGTGGCGGCGCCGTTGCGCGGGCCGGCGAAGGC
>NZ_BDLP01000262.1:0-6243 GCF_001950415.1 Roseomonas sp. TAS13 | reverse complement strand
CTATGCTGACGTCGAGACTTGTGATCAAGAGACAGGCCAGGAGGCGCAGGGCGGCGGGGGAACGGGCGGAAAGCAGCAGGGGCGGCAGCGGCGTGGCCGGGAGGGCGGGAACCTCCCCGGAGGCAGGTTCCTCCAAGGCGGCCGTTACGGGTGCGGTGGCGAGGACCACCGAGGCGTTGGTGCCGCCGAAGCCGAAGGAGTTCACCCCCACCACCGGCGCCGGGTCGCCGCGCCGGCGGGCCGGACGGCTGCCGAGGCGCAGCGGCTCCTCCGCCACCGGCACACGCAGGTTCAGGCCGTCGAAGGCGATGTTCGGGTTGGGCGTGGAGAAGTGCAGGCTGGGCGGGATGCTGCGGCGTTCCAGCACCAGCATCGCCTTGAGCAGCCCGGCCATGCCGGAGGCGGGCTCGGTATGGCCGATATTGGTCTTCACCGAACCCACCGGCAGCGGCGCGCGGCGGCGCTTCGCGATGGCCTCGCCGATCGCCCAGGTCTCGATCGGGTCGCCGGCCTGGGTGCCTGTGCCATGGGCCTCGAAATAGCCGAACTGCTCCGGCTCCACCCCGGCCTCGCGCATCACGCGCTCCATCAGCGCGGCCTGGGCCTCGCCATTGGGCAGGGACAGGCCGATGGTCCGGCCAGCGCTGTTGACGCCGGAGGCGAGCAGCACGGCGCGCACCCGGTCCCCCTCCGCCAGGGCCCGGTCCAGCGGCTTCAGCAGCACCATGCCCGCGCCCTCGGCCCGGACATAGCCGTCGGCGGCGGCGTCGAAGGCGCGGCACCGGCCGGTGGGCGAGAGCATCGAGGCCCGGGAGAAGCCCATGAAGGCATAGGGCGAAAGCAGCAGCTGCACGCCGCCCACCAGGGCCATCTCGGCATCGCCATGCGCCAGGGCGCGCAGCGCGTGGTGCAGCGCCACCAGGGCGGAGGAGCAGGCCGTGTCCACCGTCTGGGCCGGGCCGCGCAGGTCGAAGACGTTGGTGAGCCGGTTGGCCAGGATCGACAGGGCGTTGCCGGTCATGAAATAGCGGTCCGCCCCCGAAGGGTCGGAAAGCCGCAGCTCGGCATAGTCGGTGGAGGAGCCGCCGATCCAGACGCCGACCGGGCGCCCGGCCAGGGTGCTGGCGGGCAGGCCGGAATCCTCGATGGCCTCGGCCGCGACCTCCAGCAGCAGGCGCTGCTGCGGGTCGGCCTCCGCGGCCTCGCGCGGGGACAGGCCGAAGGCCCGGGCGTCGAAGCCGGCGATGTCGCCCAGATGCCCGGCGGCGAAGGTATAGGCGCGGCCGGGCTCGCCCTTGCGCGGGTGATGGAACCGGGCCTGGGAGAACCGGTCTTCCGGCAGGGTGGAGACGGCGTCACGGCCTTCCGCCATCAGGCGCCAGAAGGCATCCAGGTCCGCGGCCCCGGGGAAGCGGCAGGCCGCCCCGACGATGGCAACCGGGACAACCTTTTGTTGCGCTTTCGGTGCGCGATTCTTTCGAGGGTTTTTTAGCACCGGCATTCCGCAATCTTACGTTGCATTTCCGTAGATTGCGAGAGGAACCCGGGAAAATATTCCGATTTCGGAAGAGTTTTCCAGGGCCGCGGCACGACGCCAGCCGGACCAGCGGCGGAGGGCCGGGACGGCCGGCGGGGCGACGGCCTCGCTCCCAGGGCGGGGGCGGGTCACATGGTCCAGCATGGCGTCCACCTGGCGGAAGTGGGAGTCCCAGCCCGGCGGCCGCCAGTTCTGCAGCCGGGTGGCCTGGGCGGCGCGGGCGGCACTGCCGGGCCGGGCATAGTCCAGGATCGCGGCACGCCAGCCGGCG
Organism: Roseomonas sp. TAS13; assembly: GCF_001950415.1. Classification (NCBI taxonomy): domain Bacteria; kingdom Pseudomonadati; phylum Pseudomonadota; class Alphaproteobacteria; order Acetobacterales; family Roseomonadaceae; genus Roseomonas; species Roseomonas sp. TAS13. The sequence continues at coordinate 4,435 of NZ_BDLP01000262.1, read as the reverse complement.
CCGTCGAGCGGATCGAGGTAGTGCGGCACCGGGCCGCCGACCTCGCGCAGCGCGGGCAGGTCGGAGCAGATCGCCGGCACGCCAAGGGCCAGGGCCTCGGCCAGCGGCAGGCCGTAGCCTTCCACGAAGGAGGGGAAAAGCAACGCCCGGGCGCCGCGCAGCAGCGCGGCCATCCGGGCATCGGGCACCTGGCCGAGTTCCTCGACCGTGCCGCGCAGGACGGCGCTGCGCTCCAGGATGTCGACGATGTTCTCGTTCTCCCAGCCGCGGCGGCCGATGATCAGCAGTCGTGGCACCGGGCCGCCGAGGCCGGCGGTGCCGGCGCGAACGAAGTCGCGCCAGAGATGCAGCAGCAGCAGGTGGTTCTTGCGGGGCTCGATGGTGCCGAGGGCGACGAAGTAGGGAGCCGGGCCGCCGGGCCGTTCGGCGGTGGCGTGCCGCATGGTCCCCGCTCCGGTGCCTCGGGTCCCGGCACCTGGGGCCTCGTCCTCCAGGGCCCTGGTGCCCAGGGTCTCGATCCCGAGAGGGGCAACGATCACCGGCGGGGGCACCGGGCGGATGCGCAGATGAGGGGCGAGCGCCTCGGCGGTGTCGGCGGAATTCACGATCACCCCGTCGGCGAGGCGGGCGGTGGTGTCGATCCGCCGCAGATGCCGTGCCGACTGCCCGGGGCGGGCATATTCCGGATGGGTCGCGGGGATCAGGTCATGGATCAGCGGCACGAAGGCGCAGCCGCGGGCCCGCATCGCCTGGATCGGGCCGGGCCGCTCCAACGCCCGGTGCGAGACCAGCAGGAAGGCGCGGCGCGCGCCCAGGCGGCCGAGGTTCGGCGCCAGCTGCCCGGCGCCGAGGCCCAGGCCGGCGAGAAGGCGGAGGCGGCCGGCGATCCTCTCGGCATCGCGCTGCGCCTCCCGTTGCATCTCGCCCCGGGCTTCCCATTGCGTATCCCATGGGTTCTCCTGCCGCTCCTCGCCGGCCGGCCCCGGGGATGGTTCCGCTGATGGCGGACAGGGAAACGGAGGGGCGGCGGGCGTGCCGCACCAGGAGATGGAAAGGGCCGCCACCAGATCTTCCACCGCGCGGCGGGGCAGCACGGACCAGGCGCCGGACAGGGCGCCGGCCACGAAGACGCAGCGGTCCTCCGGCAGGGCGGCCCAGCGGCGGGCATAGGCGAGTTCGACCCGGTCGATCCCCGAGGGCGCTACCTTGCGCCCCCGCGCGAGCAGGCGCGAGATGTCCAGCACCACGCCGGGGCCGGTATCGGGGCTTGCGCCGCTCTCCAGGCGCAAGGGCTGAAGCAGGGACCATTGACGGTCGAGAACCGATGGCGTGGCATCCATCTTGGCACTCCTGTCGGTTCCAGGGCATGCACCGACCGGCCATCACCCTTTGAGTGCATCATAAACGTTAATTACAACCTTAAGGAAGTGTTTCTTCTGCATTGCAATACGGCATAGTCGGAACTCACGGCCTGGTGTTACCGGTCGTTGCGCTCCTCCAGCACCTGGGGTTGTGACAACCGCGGCTCCATGAGAGGAAGCCCATGTGTTCCTTGTGGCGCCATGCGCCGGGCGCGCGTGGCGGCAGGTGGTCCTGGCCGATGCCGATTCAGGCTATGGTGTCGTGTGCCATGTCACCATGCCGCATCTGGATGTTTCCGATGAGCCTTTTTCCCCTGGCGGAGACCTGCCCTTGATCCGCGTTGCCTACCGGCGGCATGGCGATGCCGCCGTGGCCGCGGAACGCTGCATCGCCGACCTCGGCGCGATGTTGCCCGCCTTCCTCCTGGTCTTCTGCGGCGGCAAGCTGGATGGCGAGGTGGTGCTGGCGGCGCTGCAGGCGGCCTATGGCGCCGTGCCGGTGGTGGGCGGCGCGGCGGCGGGGGCCATCTCGCGCAATGCCTTCGGCTATAGCGGGCTGGAACTGCTGGTGGTCGCCTTTGGCGCGGGAGCGCCGGTCCCGGCGGTGGTTTCGGCGGAGTTGCAGCCCGACGAGCACCAGGGCGGCCTGGTGCTGGGGGAGCGCATCCGTGCCGTGGCAGCCGAGGATGCGAGCGTGCTGCTGCTCTTCGACAGCGTGGCCAGCCGGGCGCCGCTGCGGCTGCATCCGGCCAGCCTGATCGTGCGGGGGCTGCACGAGGGGCTGGGCGGGCACCGCATCCAGCTGGTTGGCGGCGGGCTGCTGACGGACATGAACCTGACCGATGCCTGGGTCTTCGACGGGGGGGCGGTGCGCAAGCACATCGCGCTGGCGCTGGTCTTCCCGCCGGAGGTGACGATGGAAACGGCGATCCTGCACGGCTGCCGTCCGGTCAGCACCTTCATGGAGATCACCCGCATCGACGGTGCCGAGGTCTATGAGCTGGACGGGCAGCCGGCGCTGGGGGTGATCGAGCGGATGCTGGGCCTCTCGCTCGGCGCGGCGCGGGGGCAGGAGCTGTCGCTGATGGCGACGCTGGGCCAGAAGCAGGGCGACCCCTTCGGCCCCTATGACGAGAACGACTACGTCAACCGGCTGATCCTGCGGGCCAATCCGGAAACCGGCTCGGTGACGCTGTTCGAGCCGGATTTCGCGCGCGGCGCCCGGGTGCAGATCATGGGCCGTGACAACATGCTGATGCTCGATTCGGTGGAGCAGGGCATGGCGGCGCTGCGGGCTTCGCTGGCGGCACCGGAGGCGCTGCTCGGCTTCTACATCGACTGCGCGGGCCGCGGCAGCGCGCGTTCCGGCGCGCCGGTCGAGGAAGCGGAGATGGTGCTGCGGGGCCTGCCGCCGGGCGTGCCCTTCGGAGGCTTCTATTCCGGCGTGGAGGTGGCGCCCTTCGGCGAATACAGCCGGCCGCTGGACTGGACCGGCGTGCTGGTCGTGCTGCGGCGGCGGGCGGCGTGAACGGGATCTTCCCGCCCCAGAGCGCCAGCACGGCGGCCGCGGATGGGCAGCTGGAGCGCGAACTCGCCTATTACCGGCGTGAGTGCAACGCGCTGGGGGCGCGGCTGCTGCGGCTGCAGGAGGAGCAGAGCCAGGCCTTCCGGGAGGCGCGGCGGTCCCGCACCGTGGCGAAGCTGATCCGCGAGGCCTATCGCCTGGCCGATCACGGCAACGCGCCCGAGGATATCGGCGAGCCGATGCTGGAGATCGTGGTGGACAACACGATCTGCGACCGCGCGGCGCTGTTGCAGGAAACCCCGCGCGGCAGCCAGCGCTTCCGCGTCACGCACTCGCTGGGCCTGCCGCCCGGCGGTCCTCCCGGACACCCCGCCATGGGGGACGGTGAGGCTTCCCTGGCGGGCCAGGCCGGGCATTCCCTGGTGGCGGGGGAAATCTTCGTGCCGGCGCCGCCGTCCTTCTTCTTCACCACCTCCCGCACCCGGCTGGAAACGCCGGCCTATGAGCTGACCGGCATCCTGCGCCTGCCCTATGTGCTCTGGGCCTATGACGCGGCGACGGGGATGGCGCTGATCATCGGCAACCAGTCGGAAAGCAATGTCAGCCGCCCCTTCGAGGAGGCCGACCAGGAGCTGATCGAGGGCGCGCTGTCGGTCTATATCGACGTGCTGCTGCGCAAGCGGTCCGAGGCGGAGCTGCGGCTGGCCAAGGCGCAGGCGGAGGAGGCGAGCTCCACGCGGTCGCGCTTCCTGGCGACGCTGACGCACGAGCTGCGCACGCCGCTGAACGCGATCATCGGCTTTTCCGAGATGATGGCGACGGGGTCCGGCTACGAACCCACGGCGCATGAGCGGGGCGAGTACAACCGGCACATCCTGAACTCGGCCAAGCACCTGCTGGCGCTGATCAACGAGATCCTGGACTATTCCAGCCTGGCGCGCGGGCGCACGACGCTGGGCCGGCGCTGGCTGCCGCTGAACGAACTGCTGAAGGAGGTGACCGGCGCCACGGCCGGCACCGCCGCCGAGCGTGAGGTCGAGGTGAGTTGCGACCTGCCGGAGGAGGTCTGGTGGATCCGGGTGGACCGGACGCGCTTCCGGCAAATCCTGGACAACCTGCTCAGCAATGCCATGCGCTTCACCGCGCCGGGGGGACAGGTGGTGCTGGAGGCACGCTGCCAGGAGGGCCGGGGGCTGTGCCTGCGGGTCCGCGACAACGGCGTGGGCATCGCGGCGGAGGACATCCCGCGCGCCCTGGAGCCGTTCCGGCAGGTGGGCGACCCGTTCAGCCGGTCCTCGACCGGCACCGGGCTGGGCCTGCCGATCGCCAAGGGCCTGGCCGAGGCGCATGGCGGTTCGCTGCAGATCGACAGCGTGCCCGGCATCGGCACCACCATCACCGTGCTGCTGCCGGCGGATTGCGTTGCCGCGGGCGGGCCGCCGCAGGGCTGAGGCGGAGGGGGCTTTTCCCCGGCCGCGTGTCGCTTCTCGGCTGGTCGCCGGGGGAGCTGTCTCTTGATCACATCTACGCACAGCTCCACCGTAAGGCG
>NZ_BDLP01000261.1:0-6278 GCF_001950415.1 Roseomonas sp. TAS13 | reverse complement strand
TCGCCTTACGGTGGAGCTGTGCGTAGATGTGATCAAGAGACAGAGCAGGAAGAGGGCGAGAAGCGCGGCCGGGGTGAGGATGTCCGGCATCAGCAGGGCGGCGGCCCAGGGGGCGCTGGTGAGCAGCGCCAGGGTGGCGGCGAGGAGGAGGTGGCGGGCGGGGGTGGCAAGGCCGAGGGCGCGGGCGGTGAGCCAGAGCAGCCAGGAAAGCATCAGCCCCTGGGCGAGCAGGGACGGCCAGAGGGACTGGCGCTGGTGGAAGAGGTGGAGGAGGGGGCCGTAGATCCAGGGCTTGTCCCAGATCATCAGCGGGCCGAGCGTCTGGTGGAGGAAGGCGCCGGTGTCGCTGAAGAGGATGGGGTAGCCGTTGAGGAAGGCGGGCCAGGTCAGGAGAAGGGCAGCGGCCAGGATGGCGGCCGGGGCCGGGAGGCGCGGGACAGGTGGCGCCGCGCCGCCGGGGGCGGGCGGGGCCGGGTTCAGCGGCGGGGGTCCGGCTGGCTCCAGCGTTCGGCCATGGCGTCGTCCTCCGCCTTGGCCTCGACCCAGCGGGTGCGGCCGTCGGGGAATTCCTCGCTCTTCCAGAAGGGGGCGCGGGTCTTCAGCCAGTCGATCAGGAAGGCGCAGGATTCCAGCGCCGCCAGGCGATGGGCGCTGGCGGTGAGGACCAGCACGATGGGATCACCGGGCAGGAGGCGGCCGACGCGGTGGATCACCGTGGCGCCGAGCAGGGGCCAGCGCTGGGCGGCTTCCGCGCGGATGGCGGCGATCGCGGCCTCGGTCATGCCCGGATAGTGCTCCAGGGTCATGGCGGCGAGGCCCGAATCGGCGCGGCAGAGGCCGATGAAGGAAGCGAGGCCGCCGATATCGGCGCGGCCCCGGGTCAGCAGGGCGGTCTCGGCGGCGATGTCGAAGGGGGCCTCGCCGACCGCGACGCGGCCCGGGAGCGGGGGAGAGGGCTCGGCCATGAGGGGGTCAGCCGCCGGTGACAGGGGGAAAGAAGGCGACCTCGTCGCCGGGGGCGATGGGGTCCTCCGGGCCGCGGAATTCCTGGTTCACCGCGGCGCGGACCTGCTTCGGCTGGGCGAAGGCGGCGGCATGGCCGGGGGAGCGGGCGGCGAGCCAGCGCATCAGGGCGCCGATGGTGGCGACCTCCGGCGGGGGCTCCACCTCCTCGGCGGCCAGGCCGGTGCGCTGGCGCAGCCAGGCGAAGTACAGAACCTGGATCATGGGCGGAGGGCCATGGCTGGCGTCATTGCCGGTCGGGCACGATCTGCGGGCTCTGCCCCGGCACGGTGATCACCGTGGAGTTGCCCAGCGGCGTGGCGGTGCCGCTGGCGCCGCCGGGGCGGTTGATGCCCTGCACGCCGCCGGTGCCGCCGGTGGTGGTGTTGGGCACGCCGTCCGGGGTGAAGATGGTGCGCCCGTCCTGGCGGGGCGCCGGTGGGGTGGCGGGTTCACCGGGCTGGGCGGGGACGCTGAGCCGTCCGGGCTGGTAGGGCAGAGGCGGAACGCCCGTGTTGTCCGGCACCGCGGAACTCGGGCGGCGGGAGGGCAGGGTGGTGCCCGGCGGCGGGTTGCGCGGATTCGGCGCGGCCGAGGGCGGCAGGTCCGGGCCGGGCTCGCTGAGGTCCGGCAGGCGCGGCTGCGGGGCGCGGCCACGCTCGCGGGCGGCGCGTTCCAGGGCCGGCGAGGTGACGTCCTCGCGGAAGGTGTCGCGGTCCGGATTCATCAGCGTGGCGCGCTCGGGCTCGGCATCCGGCCAGACATTGCCGGCTTCCGGCGTCAGCGGCTGCAGCGTGAGGTCCTGCCCGCGGATTCGCTCGGCAGTGGCGCTTCCCGGGGCCACCAGGGCCGGGCGGCGGCCGAAGGGCGCGATCAGGCCATCCGAGCAACCGGCCAGCGCAAGAGCCAGCAGGAGGCACGAACCCGGCCGCGCGATCATGGAATGCCGCATAAAACTCCCCCAGGACGAAGCGGGCGCAACATGCACCGGTGTCGGTAAGCGCTCAAGGGCAGGTGGTCAGGAGCGGCCCCGCAGGGTGGCGGCGGCCTGGGCATCCTGGGCCCCGGCGTGGCGGAGGCCGGAGATCATGTAGTCCCAGCCGGTGATCATGGTCAGGACGGCGGCGGCCCAGAGGCCGAGTTCCCCCAGCAGGGAGAGCGGGAGGAAGCCGAGGCCCAGGGCGCGGGCACCGGTGTCGCCGGCCAGGAGGACGCCGAGGGCGCCCATCTGGAAGCCGGTCTTCCACTTGGCGAGGCGGGTGACGGGCATGCCGACGCGCAGGCTGGCCAGGTATTCGCGCAGGCCGGAGACCAGGATTTCCCGCAGCAGGATGACGATGGCGGGGAGCAGGCCGAGGAGGCTGAGGCGGCCGAGGCCAGCCAGCAGCATCAGCGCGGCGCCGACCAGGAGCTTGTCGGCGATCGGGTCCAGCATGCGGCCGAAGGCGGAGGTGAGCTGCCGGTCGCGGGCGATCTTGCCGTCGAAGTAGTCGGTGATGGCGGCGATGGAGAAGACCGCGCAGGCGGCCACGTCGCCCCAGCCGCCGCCGCCATAGGCGAGCAGGACGAGCAGGGGCACCGCCGCGATCCGCGACAGCGTCAGGAGGTTGGGCAGGTCCGTCGGCATGGCGTCGGGAAGTCTTCTACCCGGCTGCTTCGCGGGACGCCACTGCGCCGGGATGGAAGTGCTCGTAGATGCGGCGCGCCATGGAGGGGCCGATGCCGGGGGCGTTCTCCAGATCCTCGAGTCCCGCGTTGCGGACGCCGCGGACGGAGCCGAAATGATTCAGCAGGCGGCGCTTGAGCGCGGTGCCGACGCCGGGCACCTCGTCGAGTTCCGACTTCACCAGGGACCGCGAGCGTCCTGCGCGGTGGGTGGTGATGGCGAAGCGGTGCGCCTCGTCGCGCAGGCGCTGGAGGTAGTAGAGCACCGGGTCGCGGGGCGGGAGCTGGAAGGGGGCGTGGCCGGTGCGGTGGAACCATTCGCGCCCGGCATCGCGGTCCGGCCCCTTGGCGACGGCGACCAGGGGGACGTCGTCCACGCCCATCTCCGCCAGGATCTCGCGGGCGGCGTTGAGCTGGCCGAGGCCGCCGTCGATCAGCACGAGGTCGGGCCAGGAGCCCTGCTCGCGCTCCGGATCCTCCTTCAGGGCGCGCGCGAAGCGGCGCTCGAAGACCTCCCGCATCATGGCGAAGTCATCGCCGGGGGTGACGGGGCCCTTGATGGAGAACTTGCGGTAGGCGGGCTTGATGAAGCCGCCCGGGCCCGCGACCACCATCACGCCATAGGCATTGGCGCCCTGGATGTGGCTGTTGTCGTAGATCTCGATGCGTTCCGGGATGGAGGACAGGTCGAAGATCTTCGCCACGCCTTCCAGCAGGGCGGTCTGGGCGGTGCCTTCCGCCAGCTTGCGCTCCAGCGCCTCCCGCGCGTTGGTGGCGGCGTGGTCCACGGCGGCGCGCTTGTCGCCGCGCTGGGGGCGATGGATCTCGACCTTGCGGCCGGCCTGGAGGGAGAGGGCCTCGGTCAGCAGGGCGGGTTCGGGGATGTCGTGGCTCAGCAGGACCAGGGGCGGGGGCGGCAGGTCGTCGTAGAGCTGGGCGAGGAAGGCCTCCAGCACCTCGCCGGGCGGGATGTCCTGGCGGGCATGGGCGGGGAAGAAGGCGCGGTTGCCGTTGTTGCGGCCGCCGCGGAAGAAGAAGACCTGCACGCAGCACTGGCCGGCGGCCTGGTGGACGGCGACGATGTCGGCATCGCCCACGCCTTCCATGTTGATGCGGTCGCGGCCCTGGACATGCGTCAGGCCGCGGATGCGGTCGCGGATGGCGGCGGCACGCTCGAATTCCAGGGCCTCGGCGGCCTCCTCCATCTCGCGGGCCAGCTTCTTCTGGATGGAGGGGGTCTCGCCGGACAGGAACTGCTTCGCCTGCCGGGTGAGGTCGGCGTAGTCGGCTTCCGGGATGCGGCCGACGCAGGGGGCGGAGCAGCGGCGGATCTGGTAGAGCAGGCAGGGGCGGTCGCGGTTCTCGAAGACGCTGTCGCGGCAGGAGCGGAGCAGGAAGACGCGCTGCAGCGCGGTCAGCGTCTGGTTCACCGCCCAGGCGGAGGCGAAGGGGCCCCAGTAGGAGGCGCCCTTGCGGCGCTCGCCCCGGTGCTTGCCGATCTGCGGGTAGGGGTGGTCCTCGGTAATGACGAGCCAGGGATAGGACTTGTCGTCGCGCAGGACGATGTTGAAGCGTGGGCGGAGCTTCTTGATCAGGTTGGCTTCGAGCAGCAGCGCCTCGGCCTCGGAGGCGGTGGTGATCACCTCCAGGGAGCGGGTCTCGAAGACCATGCGCTTCAGCCGATCCGGCAGGCGGGCGACCTGGGTGTAGTTGTACACGCGCTTGCGGAGCTGCCGGGCCTTGCCGACATAAAGGGCATCGCCCTTGGCATCGAGCATGCGGTACACGCCCGGCGAGAGCGGCAGGGTGGCCAGGGCCTTCTCGATGACCTCGCGGCCTTCCATGGGGGCGAGGGGGGCGGATTCTTCGTGGGCAAAGGCCATGGCGCGCGCTGGGTCCGGTGGTTTCGGGTTATCCCCGGAAGCTGTGGATAACCCCGTGGATGAAATGGTGGCTATGGCCCGAAAAGCCACGTCATTCCTGGGTTGCAGCCCTTTGCCTCATCTCTGGGCATGAATCCAGGTCCTTGTTTTTGCACATTAAATAGGAAAACGGTCGGGTTGCATCGCACAAATCTGCGAAAGAGGCGGTTGACGGCGGCCGCGGTTTGCAGGTTGGGGAAAATCCCGCCCTGTCGCGGCGGCCGCGAAGCCCCGGCTGCTTGTGTAACCAAATCATTACATTAGCCAGGGGCTGCGGGTCCTAGACTGCCGGGCTTCACCATTGGCGGGCTGGGAAGGTGCTGGAAGATGCGCCTGCCACCCCCGTCGCTGCCCGCCGGATGGGCATGTGGGGCGGGGACACCCGACGATGCCCGGCGGGTTCGCCGTGACCCCCCCTGCCCTGGTTCGTGTCTGGGCTTTCCGACATGCCTCGACAGCCGCGCTTCGGTCCCGTCCGTCAGGCTTCCGGCGATCGCTGGCCGGCGGTTTCCTCCTCCTGGGGGCGAGGGGCGGCGGGACGCTGGCGTTCCACGGTGACGCCCACGGCGGCGGCGTCGGGCAGGACGTCGGGCTTTTCCACCGTCACCATGGCGGAAACGATGCGGCGGTCCTCCAGCGCGGCCACGGCGATTCGCTCCGCCAGGGTCTCGGCGAGGCGGATATGGCCGGTGGTGGCGATCTCCCGCGCCCGGGCGGCGACGGCGCCGTAGTCCACCACGCGGGCCAGCTTTTCCTCGCCGACCGAGGCGGGGGCGGATTCGTCCTCCACCAGCAGCTCGATGCCGATGATCACGCGCTGGCGGGTGTGCAGCTCGTAGGGCAGGACGCCGAGGCTGGCGCGGACCTCCAGGCCCCGCACGAAGACGCGGCGCAGGCGGCGCGCGGCATCGGGGCGGTAGGCGCTGGCCGGGGCGGCGTCGGGGAAGGCAGGGCCGGGGCGGTTCTGGGTCATCGGGCGGCTCACTCCGGTTGCACGGCGCCGCGCGCAGGCGACCACTGCAGGTGCTGGCCGCCATCGAGGGCAAGCATCTGGCCGGTGAAGGAGGGAAGGGAGAGGATGGCGAGCAGGGCGCGGGCGACCTCCTGCGGCGAGGTGCCACGGTGGAGGGGGGTGGATTCGCACTGGGCGCGGAACTGTTCCTCGCTCTGGCGCGGGCTGGGCAGGGCCGGGCCGGGGCCGATGCCGGCGACGCGGACCCGTGGCGCCAGGGCGAGGGCGAGGCTCTGCGTCAGCGCCCAGAGGCCGGCCTTGGAGATGGTGTAGCTGGTGAAGTGCGGGGTGAGGGACCAGACGCGCTCGTCCAGCATGTTCACCACCACGCCTTCGGCGGCCTCGGGCAGGGATTTCGCGAAGGCCTGGGCCAGGACGAAGGGGGCGCGGAGGTTGGGCTCCAGGTGGTGGTCCCAGCTTTCCCGCGTCGCGTCGTGCCATTCGTCGCGCTCGAAGGTGGAGGCGTTGTTCACCAGCACGCCGATGGGGCCCAGCGCCTCGGTGGCGGCGGGCAGGAGGCGGGCGGTCTCGGCCTCCCGCGACAGGTCGGCGGCGAGGATCGTGGCGCGTCGGCCCTGGGCGTGGATCTCCGCCACGGCCGCTTCCGCCTCGGCCCGGCTGTGGCCGTGGTGCCTGTCTCTTGATCACATCTACGCACAGCTCCACCGTAAGGCGAA
>NZ_BDLP01000260.1:0-6285 GCF_001950415.1 Roseomonas sp. TAS13 | reverse complement strand
ACGGCGGGGCCCGTCTGGCCACGCAGGCTCGCCACGCTGGCGGGCGGGACGCCGGGGCGCAGCGCCATGGCGGGCTGCACCGCCGCCGGTTCCGCCTTTCCGCCTGCCGCCCCGGCGGGAAGCGGGTTCTCGCCGGACACGGCGATCAGGCTGGCGCGGTAGTTCCGCATCACCTCGTCCAGGACCGCGCTGCGGTCCGGCAGCCCGTCCGCCGGTCCCGCGCAGGCGGCCAGCAGGGGCGCCGCAAGGAGCGCAAGAAGAAGGGGGCAGGCCCTGAAGAGCCCGCCCCCTTGCTTCCGGTGTGCGGCGGCACGGTGCCGCCCCATGGATCAGACCTCGGCGGGCTCGGCGCTGGGGAAGGCCGGCACGCCCATGCGCGGCGGGTTGTTGTCCGTCAGCATCTCCATGCGGCCGGAAAGCTGGCCGCCATCCTCGACCTGCAGGCGGCGGCAGCGGGCCACGCCCAGCACCCGGCCGGTGGCGCGGATGACGAGGTTGCCGCGGGCGGTGATGGTGCCGTCGAACACGCCGGCGACCTCGGCGTTCTCGACCTCGACCTCGCCCTTGAACACGCCGGTGCCGCTGATGTTCAGCTCATGGGCGTGGATCATCTGGCTCTCGACCGTGCCCTCGACCACCAGGCGCTCGGCATCCGAGACGGTGCCCTGCAGGCTGATGCCCTTGCCGACCACGAGGGTGCGGCGCTCGGCCTCCTGCGGCGCCTGCGGGCGCTGCGGCGCGGCCGAGGCGGGCAGCGGGCCACCCATGGGGCCGGACGGCGCGCCGGGGCGCGGCTGCGCGCCGGGGAAGGGGCTGGGCTGGGCGTTGGGCGCGTTGTTCATTCCGGGATTCATCCCTCCGGGGTTCATGCCTTGGGGCAGGCCCGGCATGGCGTTCGGCTTCGGCGGCAGGCTCATGGCGGTGTCCTTGGCGGCGGCGCCCGCCGGCGGCGCCGGGCGGAAGGGCGGCACGGTCAGTTCTGGATCACGGGCAACAGGCACTGCGGCCGACGAAGCCTCGGGCGCGGGTGGAACAGCATCCTCCCGCTTGCGTCGGAAGACGGACATGAAGCTGCTCCCCCTTTTTTGCGTTGAGCACCCACCGGAACGGTCTCCCCTCGGCCCGGCGGTCCCGGCTGGCGCGGCCCCCGCCGCGCACTTCCGGGACCCACCGGCTAGCACGCTGGCGTGACGATCATCAATTGTGGCTGATCGGCACGGCAGGTGTGGCAGAATCGCCATCCCAGCCCAGGGAGGCGGAATCCCCCCGGCATGCTGACGTCCGGCGCCATGCCTGCTACGCCCGCATTCCCATTCCGGAGTCCGCGCATGACCGCCCCGTCCCTCGACATCCTCGGCATCGGCAATGCCATCGTGGATGTGATCGCCCGCGCCGAGCCGGAGCTGCTGCGGCGGCAGGGCCTGACGCCGGGCGAGATGCGGCTGGTCGACACCGCCGAGGCCGATGCGCTCTACGCGGTGATGGGGCCGGGGACGGAGAGCAGCGGCGGTTCCGCCGGCAACACCTGCGCCGTGGCGGCGGGGCTCGGGGCGAAGGTGGGCTATCTCGGCAAGGTTGCCGACGACCAGCTCGGCCAGGTCTTCGCGCACGACATGCGGGCCATCGGCGTGCACTTCCCGACCGCGCCCTCGACCGGCGGCACGCCCACCGCGCGTTGCCTGATCCTGGTGACGCCGGACGGGCAGCGGACCATGAACACCTATCTCGGCGCCTGTGTCGAGTTCGGTCCCTCCGACGTGGACGAGGCCGCCGTGCGCGGGGCCAAGGTGACCTACATGGAGGGCTATCTCTTCGACCCGCCGGCGGCGCAGCAGGCCTTCCGCGTCGCCGCCGACATCGCCCGGGCGGCGGGGCGGGAGGTCTCGATCACCCTGTCCGACCCCTTCTGCGTCAGCCGCCACCGCGACGCCTTCCGCGCCTTCGTGCAGGAGCGCACGGATATCCTCTTCGCCAACGAGACCGAGATCCTGAGCCTCTACGAGACGGAGAGCTTCGAGGAGGCGCTGGCGGCGGCGCAGCGCGAGGTGCGGGTGGCCGTGCTGACCCGCAGCGAGAAGGGCAGCATCGTGGCCATGGACGGACAGGTGCACGAGGTCGCCGCCGTGCCGACGCAGGTGGTGGACACGACCGGCGCGGGCGACGCCTATGCGGCGGGCTTCCTGGCCGCCCATACGCGCGGCCTGCCGCCAGGCGAATGCGGCCGCTGGGGCAGCGTCGCGGCGGCGAAGGTCATCGCGCATTTCGGCGCCCGGCCGCAGGTGGACCTAAAGGCGCTGGTCGGCCTGGGGTGACCTTTTCCAAGGGGTGGCGCCTCCCTCGGGAAGCGGCTTTCCCAGGGCGCCGCCCGCGTCCCTGCCACCCCGGCGCGCGGAAGCGCCATGCTTCCGCCCCCATGCCGCCATGCGACGGGGACAAGGTGGCAACCTTCCCGCGCCGGGGTGGTTGATCGCCCGTGTCCCCCCGGACGAACCCGAGCTCCGATGAGGAGAGAACCATGCCCAGAGCCTTGATCCGCCTTGCCGCGACCACGGCCATGCTGGCCGGGCTGGCGGCCTGCGCCGGCGACAGGCCGCCCGGCACCGGGCGGCGGTTGCGCCGCAGGGAAAGCTGGCTGTCGCCGCGGAACAGCCCGCGGATGCTGACGCCGACCTCGTAGAGCGCGCGCATCGGACGGTCGCGGCGCACGTGGTCCCAGTGCACCCAGCTATCCGCACGGCCGAGCACGACGCGGGTGATGTTGCCCTCGTCGCGCAGGCTCTGCGGCGTGAAGCGGAGCTGGAGCTTGTTGTTCTGCCAACGCATCACCTGGGCTGGCAGGGCGACGCGGTCCGGGCCCACCGCCAGTTCCACGACCAGCGCCTGGTCCGGGGCGAGGTTGTCCGGCGCCGCGGCCTCGATCGCCGCGCCGCCCAGCGAGAGGTCCACGCTGTGCCCCTCCAGCACCCGGCCGTCCGGCAGCATCACCGAGGCCGGCAGCCGCGCGGCGACCCGGGAGCGTTCGCGCACCTGCCGCCGCTCGCGCCCGACCGCGATCCCGGCCAGCACGATGAAGAGCGACAGCGACAGCCAGAGCGTGTTCAGCGCATAGGCCTGGAAGGCCAGCGTGCCCGTCCCGCTGCTCAGCAGCCCCCAGATGCCGAGGACCAGGCCGCCGAACATCACCAGCGCCAGCACGGCATTGGGATACACGGCGCGCACATCGAAGAAGCCCTCGTCCAGCACGCCGCCCTTGTCGGTGACGTTGAACTTGCCCTTCTTGGGGTCGAGCAGCGTCGCCAGCATGACCGGCAGCAGCCAGAGGGTCAGCACGGTCTCGTAGATCTCCGACCAGAAGGAATGCCGCACCGAGCCCTGCAGGCGGCTGTTGGTGGCCACGGCATGGATCACATGCGGTCCGGCATAGGCGGCGATGGCCAGGGGCGAGGCCGCGATCAGGTTCTGCCCGAAGATCAGGAAGGCCAGCGGCGAGGTCAGGAAGACGAAGCGTGGCAGCGGGAACATGAAGTGCCACATCGAGGAGACGTAGCAGAACTTCTGCGTCCAGTTCAGGCGCCCACCGCCAAGGAACGGGTTGTCCACGCGGAAGATCTGGATCATGCCGCGTGCCCAGCGCATGCGCTGGCCGATATGCAGGGCCAGGCGCTCGGTCGCCAGCCCCGCCGCCAGCGGCAGGCGGATATAGGCGGTGCGCCAGCCGCGCCGCTGCATCTTCAGCGAGCAGTGGCAGTCCTCCGTCACCGTCTGGTGCGGCACGCCGCCCACTTCCTCCAGCGCCGTCCGCCGCAGCACGGCGCAGGAGCCGCAGAAGAAGGTCGCGTTCCACAGGTCGTTGCCCTGCTGGATGAGCCCGTAGAACAGCAGCCCCTCGTTCGGCACGCGCAGGCCGGAAGCCAGGTTCCGCTCGAAGGGATCGGGGCTGTAGAAGTGGTGCGGCGTCTGCAGCATGCCGATCTTCGGGTCGCGCAGCATCCAGCCCAGCGTCATCTGCGGGAAGGCGCGTACCGGCACGTGGTCGCAGTCGAAGATGACGACGAACTCGCCATTCGTCTTGGTCAGGGCATGGTTGATGTTGCCGGCCTTGGCGCCCTTGTTGTCGGGGCGGATCATGTAGCCGCAGCCGATATCCTCGGCGAAGGCACGGAACTCCTCGCGCCGCCCGTCGTCGAGGATGTAGACGTTCATCTTGTCCTTCGGCCAGTCCATCGCCAGCGCACCGAAGACGGATGGCTTCACCACCGAGAGCGGCTCGTTGTAGGTCGGGATGAAGATGTCGAGCACGGGCCATTCCGCCGGGTCCTCCGGCAGCGGCACCGGCTTGCGCTCCAATGGCCAGATCGACTGGAGATAGGCGAGCAGCAGCGCGATCACCGCGTAGAGCTCGGCCAGCAGCAGGCCCATGCCCAGCAGGGGCGCCCAGAAGCCCGAGAAGTCGAGCGTGTCGGTCAGGCGCCAGTACAGGTAGCGCGCCGAGATCAGCACCGAGAGCATGACCAGGAAGAAGTTCGCCCCCCGCCCCTTCAGGCGCGAGGCCAGCAGGAAGACGAGGAAACAGGCGACCGCCAGCCAGGTCTGCTGCTGTGCCTCCAGCGGCGCTACCACGAAGGGCATGGCGAGCAGCAGCCCCGCCGCCGTGAGCAGGAGCGCCCCGGCACGGCCGCGCGAGAGGCGCTCGAAGAATTGCGCGAGACGGGTCATCGTCCCCCCCACATGCTGACGGGCACGGGCTGCTGCTGGACGGGGACGCAGGCGGCGATCGCCCCCGCCACCTCCCGCAGGTCGGTTGCGGCGCGCGACTGCGGCGCCTGGTCGGCCACGAGGCGCTGGCAGGCGAGGCTTTCCATCACCGCCTCGTCCCGGCTCACCGCGCCCAGCAGACGCCAGCCGGCATGGCGCGCCACCGCCTCCGCCGCGGCCCGGGACAGGCGCAACTGCAGGTCCACCTCGTTGATCACCACCCGCAGCCGATGCGTATCGACGGTGCCCATGCCGATGCCGGCGAAGCGGCCGCTCTCGACCTCCGGCATCAGGGCGGCACTCATCGCCTCTGCCTTGAGGACGCAGACCACGAGGTTCGCCAGCGGCGCCAGCAGGGCCAGGCTGCGGGAGGGACCGGGCGGCAGGTCGGCGATGATGAGCAGGGTCTCGTCGGCCAGCATGGCCCGCATGGGACCGAGCAGCAGTTCCGGCTGTTGGCCGAGCAGTCCGTCCAGCGCCAGCGCCCGCGCGAGGTCGATCATCCCGAAGGGCAGCAGCGCGACCCCCGAGGCGGTCTGCCGCAGCGCCCGGTGCCAGTCGGGCCGGTCGGGCATGCCCGAGGCCCAGCCGAGCTGGTCGCCGAGGGACAGGCCGAAATGCAGCCGCAGCGCGTTCTGCGGATCGAAATCCATGACCAGGACTCGGCGCCCGGCCCGGGAGAGGCTGTGGGCGATGTTCGCCGCCAGGGTGGTCTTGCCCACCCCGCCCTTCGGCGATGCCATGCAGATCAGCGGCACGCTGGGCCTACCTTTGGTCCGGAGAGAAGGGAGAGGGCGTCGTCGCGTTGGCGATGCCGCGCAGCAGCTCCGAAAGGCTGCCGGCGGCCGGCTGCGGCGCGTTCACCGCGGCACGCAGGTCCGCCATGGCATGGTCCACGGCGGCGAGGAGCGCGAAATCCATCTCGGCGGCACGCGGCGGCGGCTGCGCGGGTCCCGGATGACCGGAGGCCGCGGGCGCGGGGCCCGGCGGGATGGAGGGGGGCATGGCGGAAGGCGGCGGCCAGGATGCGGCTGGCGTGTTGCGGGTGGAATCCGGCCAGCCGGACGGGGCCGGGTATGAGGGAGGCGCCAGCGGGTGGGCATTCGCCACCGGGGGCGGAAATCCCGGCTGGGACGGGGCGAAGCCGGTGCCCTGCTCCGACGGCCATGCGGCGTTGCCGGACGGAGCGGCGGGCGGCCAGTGCGGCGCCGGGGCGGGCTGCGGCGAATGGGGCATGGGATATTCCGCCTTTGGGGCAGCAGGCTGCGGGGCAGGATGGACCGGAGGCCGCAGCGCGTCCCAGGGCACGGCCGGGAGCGGCGCGGAGGCGGACCAGGTCGGGTGGCTTGCCTGGAAGCCACCCGGAAAACTGCTCTGGGGCATCGCCGGGGGAGGCCAGGATGCCTGTGCCGGCGCGAAAGGCGGCGGTGCGTTCTGCGGCGGGCCGGCGGCCGGCGGTGGGAAGGGTATGCCGCCATGGCCGGGGGCCTGACCTGGGGCCTGGCCCTGGCCTGGGGCGGGCCACTGTGC
>NZ_BDLP01000259.1:0-6294 GCF_001950415.1 Roseomonas sp. TAS13 | reverse complement strand
CCGCCGCCGAGAAGCTCTACCGCTCCCTCGGCCCCGATACCCGGATCGCCACGACCCTCCGGGCGGAACCCGGCGCCACCCTCGAATGGCTGCCGCAGGAGACCATCCTCTTCGACGGCGCCCGCCTGCGCCGCGGTCTCGACATCGAGCTCGCCGCCAGTGCCCGCCTGCTGGCCGCCGAGATGCTCGTCTTCGGCCGCCATGCCAGGGGCGAGCGCTTCGCGACCGGCTTCCTGCACGACCGCTGGCGCCTGCGCCGCGATGGGCGCCTCGTCTGGACCGATGCCCTGCGCCTTGATCCGCCTGGGGAGTCCCTCGCCGACCGCTTCGCCTTCGGCGGCGCGGGCGCCTATGCCACGCTCCTCTACGCCGCCCCGGACGCGGCCGCGCACCTTTCCGCCTTCCGCGATCTCGCCGCGTCCACGGGGCCTCTCCAGGGCGCCGCCACCATGCCGCGCGAGGGCATTCTCCTGCTCCGCTGGCTCGGCCCCGCCGCGCCGGTCCGTGCCGCGCTCGCCAGCGCCATTCCCGCCTGCCGCGACGGGCTGCTCGGCCTGCCGCGCGCGCTGCCACGGCTATGGATGACCTGAATCCGGCCCCCGGTGCTTTCGGGCCGGAGGAGAGCCCGCTACCTCTGCCTGCTCTCTGCCCCTCTGGCCGCGGCGATGGCCTCGGCGCCCGCTTCGGCGGAAAGGAGTCCGGAACATGATCCGATGCCTGCAGCCCGGTGACGAGGAGGTCTTCCGCCGGATCCGCCTGGAGGCCCTGCGCGCCGAGCCCGCCGCCTATGCCAGCACCGCGGCGGACTGGGAGGCGTTGCCGCCGGAGGAATGGCGCCGCCGCCTGACCGCGAACCCGGTCTTCGTCGCCTTCCAGGGCGCGGAGCCCGTCGGGATCATGGGCCTGATGGCCCAGTCCTCCAGCAAGACCGCCCATCGCACCATGCTCATCATGGTCTATCTGCGCCCGGAGCAGCGTGGCACCGGGCTGGCGGGCCGCCTCCTGCGCCATGCCGTCGACCACGCCCGGCGGCTGGGCCACCGGCAGGTCGAGCTCATGGTGAGCGCCGAGAACCCCGTGGCGCGCCGCTTCTACGAGCGTGAGGGCTTCCGCCAGATCGGCTGCATCCCCGGCGGCTTCCTGCACGAGGGCCGGGAGGTGGACGAGATCATGATGGTCCGGCGCCTGCTTCCCTGAACGGCGGCGCCCGGCCCGCCGCGTCGTGCTCTCCCCCCCCTGGACCCCCGCCGCGCCCCGCCCGCATACTCCGCCGCACCGAACGGAGCCGCCCATGCACCTGACGCCGCGCGAAAAGGACAAGCTGCTGATCGCCATGGCCGCCCATGTCGCGCGCCGGCGGCTGGAGCGGGGCGTGAAGCTGAACCACCCCGAGGCCGTGGCCCTGGTCACCGACTTCGTGGTGGAGGGCGCCCGCGACGGCCGCAGCGTTTCCGAACTGATGCGCGACGGCGCCACCGTCCTGACGCGCGAGCAGGTGATGGAGGGCGTCGCCGAGATGATCCACGAGATCCAGGTCGAGGCGACCTTTCCCGACGGCACCAAGCTCGTCACCGTCCACGAGCCGATCCGCTAGGGGAGAACGAAGGTGATTCCCGGAGAACTCTTCCCCGCCAGCGGCGAGATCGAGCTGAACGCCGGCCGCCCGGTCACGGAGCTGGAGGTCGCCAATACCGGCGACCGCCCGGTGCAGGTCGGCAGCCACTACCACTTCGCCGAGACCAATCCCGAGCTGCGCTTCGACCGCGACCGGGCGCGCGGCCAGCGCCTGGACATCGCCGCCGGCACAGCGGTGCGCTTCGAGCCGGGCCAGACCCGCACCGTGCGCCTCATCCCCTTCGCCGGGGATCGCGTGGTCCACGGCTTCCGTGGCGCGATCGAAGGAAAGCTCTGACCATGCCCGCCCGGATCTCCCGCTCCGCCTATGCCGGCATGTACGGCCCCACCATCGGGGACCGGCTCCGCCTCGCCGACACCGACATCGTCATCGAGGTCGAGCGCGACCTCACCACCTATGGCGAGGAGGTGAAGTTCGGCGGCGGCAAGGTCATCCGCGACGGCATGGGGCAGTCCCAGGTCGGGCGCGACGGCGGCGCCATGGATACCGTGATCACCAATGCGCTGATCCTCGACCACACCGGGATCTACAAGGCCGATGTCGGGCTGCGCGACGGCCGGATCGCCGCCATCGGCAAGGCGGGCAATCCGGACACGCAGCCGGGCGTCGATATCGTCATCGGCCCGGGCACCGAGATCATCGCGGGGGAGGGCCGCATCCTCACCTCCGGCGGCATCGACGTGCATATCCACTTCATCTGCCCGCAGCAGATCGAGGAGGCGCTGGCTTCCGGCGTCACCACCATGTTCGGCGGCGGTACCGGCCCGGCCCATGGCACGCTCGCCACCACCGCCACGCCCGGCGCCTTCCACCTCGCCCGCATGATCCAGGCGGCGGAAGGCTTTCCGGTGAACCTCGGCTTTCTCGGCAAGGGCAATGCCGCCCTGCCGAAGGGGCTGGAGGAGCAGATCCATGCTGGCGCGGCGGGGCTGAAGCTGCACGAGGACTGGGGCACCACGCCGAAGGCCATCGACACCTGCCTCGCCGTGGCCGATGCGCTGGACGTGCAGGTCGCCATCCACACGGACACGCTGAACGAGAGCGGTTTCGTCGAGAGCACGATCAGGGCCATCGGCGGCCGCACCATCCAGGCCTTCCACACCGAGGGCGCGGGCGGCGGCCATGCCCCCGACATCCTGCGGCTGGTGGGCGAGCCGAACGTGCTGCCCAGCTCCACCAACCCCACCATGCCCTATACGGTGAACACGCTGGACGAGCATCTCGACATGCTCATGGTGTGCCACCACCTGGACCCGAGAATCCCCGAGGACGTGGCCTTCGCCGAGAGCCGCATCCGGCGCGAGACCATCGCGGCCGAGGACATCCTGCACGACCTCGGCGCCATCTCGATGATGAGCTCCGACAGCCAGGCGATGGGGCGTGTCGGCGAGGTGATCATCCGCACCTGGCAGACCGCCCACAAGATGAAGCAGCAGCGTGGAAGGCTGAAGGAGGAGGTGGGCGACAACGACAACTTCCGCGCCCGCCGCTACATCGCCAAGTACACGATCAACCCCGCCATTTCCCAGGGCATCGCCGAGCATGTCGGCAGCGTCGAGGTCGGCAAGCTGGCCGATCTCGTGCTCTGGAGCCCGGCCTTCTTCGGCGTGAAGCCGGAGATGGTGCTGAAATGCGGCACCATTGCCATGGCGCCGATGGGCGATCCCAACGCCTCCATCCCGACGCCGCAGCCGGTCCATTACCGCCCGATGTTCGGCGGCTTCGGCCGTGCCCTGCCGGCGATCGGCGTCACCTTCACCTCCGCCGCCGCGCTGGATGCCGGGCTCGGCGAGCGCCTGGGCGTGACCCGGCCCCTCGTCGCCGTGCGCAACACGCGTTCCGGCATCAGCAAGCGCGACATGGTGCTGAACGACCTCTGCCCGCGCATCGAGGTGGATGCCGAGACCTATGAGGTCCGCGCCGATGGCGAGCTGCTGGTCTGCGAGCCCGCGAAGGTGCTGCCCATGGCGCAGCGCTATTTCCTGTTCTGAGAAGCCCCGATGACCGACAGCACCCTGCCGCGCGCCACCACCATCCTTCCCGCCGGGCAATGGGACCCGGCCGGGGCGCGCGACAGCATCACGCTCGATTTCGACGACCGCCACCGCCGCCGCCGCCGCTACACGGGCGAGAGGGGGCTCTCCTTCCTGCTCGACCTGCCGGAAGCCACGGTGCTCTATGACGGCGACGGGCTGCGCTGCGAGGATGGCACCACCATTGCCGTCCATGCCGCGCCGGAGCCGCTGGTCGAGGTGACCTCCGCCGATCCCGCGCATTTCGCGCGCCTCGCCTGGCATCTCGGCAACCGGCACCTGCCGGCCGAGATCGATGCGAAGCGCATCCTGATCCGCGACGACCACGTGATCACCGCCATGCTGCGCGGCCTCGGCGCCACGCTCCGGCAGGTCCAGGCGCCCTTCAACCCGGAAGGCGGCGCCTATGGCGAGCACAACCGCCACACCGCCCACCATCATGGGCCGCAGGAAGGTCATGGGCACGCGCATGACCACGATCACGATCACGGGCACGGGCACGGGCACAGCCACGACCATGGCCACGACCACCACCATGGCGACGGCCACACGCATCACGGCCACCGGCATGGCTGAGGGCGACGCCGCCCTCTACCGCCTGCTGGCCTGGATCTCCCCGGCCTATCCGGTCGGTGCCTATACCTACAGCCATGGGCTGGAGGCCGCGGTGGAGGAGGGCGCCGTGCGCGACCGCCAGGGCCTCGCCGACTACATCGCCGCCGCGCTGACGCGGGGGGCCGGGGCGGTGGACGGGCCGCTCCTCGCCGCCGCCTGGCGGGCCGCGCGGGACGGCGACGAGGGGGGGCTCGACGAGGTGGCCGAACTGTCCCTGGCCTGGCGCGGCACGGCGGAGACCGCGCTGGAAAGCACGGCGCAGGGGAATGCCTTCGCCAGCGTCACCGCCGCCGCCTGGCCGGAGCCCCGCTTCGCCGCCTTCGTGGCCCGCCATCCGCGCCGCATGACGCATCCCGTGGCTTTCGGCGCGGCGGCGGCCTGGAACGGCGTCGCGCTCCGCCCGGCGCTTTTCGCCTGGCTCTCGGGCTTCGCCGCCAACCTCGTCAGCGCCGGCGTTCGCCTCGTCCCGCTGGGGCAGACGGACGGGCAGATCGCCACCGCCACGCTTCTGCCCGTGGTGGAGGCCGCCGCCGACGCCGCCCTGGCCGCCGATCCCGAAGAGATCGGCACCGCCGCCCCGGTGCTCGACCTCTTCTCCATGCGTCACGAGACCCAGTATACGAGGCTCTTCCGCTCATGACCGAAATCGTTTCTGGCCAGCCGATCCAGGCCTCCGCGTCCGCAGGACGCTCCGGTCATCGGCAGGCGAACGGCCCCTTCCGCGTCGGCGTCGGCGGCCCCGTCGGCTCCGGCAAGACCGCGCTGACCGACCGCCTGTGCAAGTACCTGCGCGCCACGCACGACATCGCCGTCATCACCAATGACATCTACACGCGGGAGGATGCGGAGTTCCTCACCCGCTCCGGCGCGCTGGAGCCGGAGCGCATCACCGGCGTCGAGACGGGCGGCTGCCCGCACACCGCGATCCGCGAGGACGCCTCGATCAACCTCGCCGCTGTCGGCGAGATGGTGGAGCGTTTCCCGGCGCTGGAGATCCTCTTCATCGAGAGCGGCGGCGACAACCTCGCCGCCACCTTCTCGCCGGAACTGGCGGACCTGACGATCTACGTCATCGACGTCTCGGCGGGCGACAAGATCCCGCGCAAGGGCGGGCCGGGCATCACCCGCTCCGACCTGCTGGTGATCAACAAGATCGACCTCGCCCCGCTGGTCGGCGCCGATCTCGGCGTGATGGACCGCGATTCCCGCCGGATGCGTGGCCAGCGCCCCTTCCTCTTCACCAACCTGAAGGAGAACCGGGGCGTGGCCGAGATCGCCGCCTTCATCCTGGAGGCCGGCGGCATTCCCGCCCGCGGCCTTTCCGCCACCGCCCGAGGAACCCAAGCCTGATGCGCCGCCTCCTTCCCGTCGCCGCCGCGCTGCTCCTGCCGCTGCCGGCCCTGGCCCATACCGGCATCGGCCCGGTGGATGGCTTCACCGCCGGCTTCGCCCATTCGCTGGGCGGGCTCGACCATCTGATGGCCATGCTGGGAATCGGCCTCTGGGCCGGGCTGCTGGGCGGCCGCGCGACCTGGGCGCTGCCCGCCGCCTTCCTCGGCGCCATGGCGCTGGGCGGCGCGCTGGGCATGGCGGGCCTCGGCCTGCCGATGGTGGAGGCCGGGATCGCCGCCTCGGTGATCGTGCTCGGCGCCGTGGTCGCGCTTGCCGCCCGCCTGCCGCTGGCCGCGGCCCTGTCCCTGGCGGCGCTCTTCGGCCTCTTCCACGGCCACGCCCATGGCGCGGAGATGCACCCCGGGGCTGGGGCCGCCGCCTATGCCGCGGGCTTCCTCCTGGCCACCGCCGGCCTGCACGCGCTGGGCCTGGGGCTCGGCCGCTGGCGCGCCCCGGCCGGCCGCGCCGTGGCCCGCTCCGCCGGGGCCGCCATGGCGGTGGCCATGCTGGCGCTGCTGCTCCAGGGCTGATCCCGCCACCCTGGCACTACCTTTCCGGCGACGTCCGGCATTGCGCCGTCCCGGGGGACAAGGCTCCGCCTTTTCCCCCGGTCCCCCC
>NZ_BDLP01000258.1:0-6310 GCF_001950415.1 Roseomonas sp. TAS13 | reverse complement strand
GGGGTCCGGGGACCGGCTTCGGTCCCCGGCGGAGAGGGGGTCCGGCGGGAGAGGCGGCGCCTCTCCCCCGGCGGCCGGCCACGGAGCGCAGCGCGGAAGCGGCCGCCCGGATCAATGACCGAGCGCGACGCCCTTGCCGGCCTCGGCGGCCGGAAGGGCCATGGGGTGGGCCAGCCGCTTGACGGTCAGGGCGGCCGCGGCGACCAGGCCGGGCACGGCGAGCACCAGGAAGAGGCTGCCCAGGCTGAGCTGGTAGCGGGACAGTTCCGCCACCAGGAAGGAGCCGGCGATGCCGCCGAAGCGCCCAAGGCCCAGCATCCAGGCGACGCCCGTGGCGCGCCCCTGGGTCGGGTAGAAGCCGGCGGCCAGGGCCGGCAGCGAGGACTGCGCGGTGTTCATCAGCGTGCCCGCCACCAGCACCGCCAAGATGAGGAGCGGCGGGTTGCCCGTCGCCTGCCCGATCGCGGCGATGGCGAGGGCGGTGAGCAGGAAGCCGATGGCGATGATGGAATTGCCGTTGAAGCGGTCCATCAGCCAGCCGAAGAAGACTGCCCCGATGCCGCCGAGCGGGAAGAGCGCCGAGATCATCGCCGCCGTGGCCGGGCGCATGCCGGCATCACCGAACAGCACCGGCATCCAGTTCACCAGGGCGTAGAAGATCACCAGCCCCATGAAATAGGCGATCCAGAGCATCACCGTGCCGACCAGGAAGCGCGGCGACAGGATGGTGGCGATGCCGCCCTTGCCTGCCTCCACCTGCTGCGCCTCCAGGTTCACGAAACGGCCCGTCTGGCTGGCGGATGCGGAGATGCGGCTCAGCACGGCACGCACGCGCTCCGCCGGGGCGCCCTTGGCGAGCATGTAGCGTACCGATTCCGGCAGCAGCAGGAGCAGCAGCACCGCCAGCAGCAGCGGCACCACGCCGCCCAGGTGCAGCACGCTGCGCCAGCCCCAGAGCGGGATCATCCAGGCGGCCAGGAAGCCGCCGAAGGCAGCACCCAGCGGAAAGCCGCAGAACATGGCGTTGACGATGGTGGCGCGCCGCCCGCGCGGGCAGAACTCGCTCATCAGCGTCACCGCGTTCGGCATCGCGGCGCCCAGGCCCAGGCCGGTGAGGAAGCGCCAGACCACCAGCGTGTCCAGGCTGCCGGCATAGCCCGACATCAGGCAGGCGATGCCGAAGACCAGCACGGAGCCGGTCAGCACCGCCTTGCGCCCGAAGCGGTCGGCCAGCGGCCCGGCGGCCAGGGCCCCGGCGGCGAGGCCGAAGAGCGCGGCGCTCAGCACCGGTGCCAGGGCCGGGCGCGAGACGCCCCACTCGGCGATCAGCGAAGGGGCGATGTAGCCGATGGCGGCGGTATCGAAGCCGTCCAGCAGCACGATGGTGAAGCAGAGGGCGAAGATGACCCACTGGAAGGGAGAGAAGGGATGCGCGTCCAGGAATTCCTGGACGTCGGTATCGCGGCCTGCCTGCATGTCTTTTCCGGAATCCTCGGGGCTTTCTTGTCTCCGGCCGCTTGGAGCGGTTCCGGGAAGGGGATGCATAAACGCTGAGAGCCCTGCCGAACCGGGCACAGGATACCGGCGAAAGCCCCCGCCACGGCCCGTTCCGGGCGCGGCGGGGGGGGCACCGGTTGGCCAGGGCGGCGGCTCAGGCGGCCAGCGGTGCCTGGCGCAGCAGGGGCAGTTCCATCGGCAGGCCCACATAGTTCTCCGCCATCACCGCGCGGGCTGTCTGCGAGCCACGGATATAGTCCAGCTCGGCCATCTGCATGCGGCGGGAGAAGCCGTCCATGTTGGGGAAGCGGTGCGTCAGGGTGGTGAACCACCAGGAGAAGCGCTCCGCCTTCCAGACGCGGGACAGGGCGCGGGCGGAATAGGTCTCCAGCGGCTCGGCCTGCCCGTCGCGGTGCTTCGCGATCAGTGCCGCGGCCAGCATCGCCACATCCGAGGCCGCGAGGTTCAGCCCCTTGGCGCCGGTGGGCGGCACGATATGCGCGGCGTCCCCGGCCAGGAACAGGCGGCCGTGGCGCATCGGCTCGCTGACAAAGGAGCGCAGCGGCGCGATGCCCTTCTCGATGGCGGGGCCGCGCACCATGTTGCGCGCCGCCTCGTCGCCCAGGCGGATCGCCAGCTCGTCCCAGATCCGCTCGTCCGGCCAGTCCTCCAGCTTCTCGTCGAGCGAAACCTGCACGTAGTAGCGGCTGCGCGTCGGCGAGCGCATGCTGGCCAGCGCGAAGCCGCGCTCGTGGTTGGAATAGATCAGCTCGTGGTCGCAGGGCGGCACGTCGGCCAGGATGCCGAGCCAGCCGAAGGGATAGACGCGCTCGAAATGCGTGCGCAGTGCCTCGGGGATGCTGGCACGCGACACGCCGTGGAAGCCGTCGCAGCCGGCGATGTGGTCG
This sequence comes from Roseomonas sp. TAS13, assembly GCF_001950415.1. Taxonomy (NCBI): domain Bacteria; kingdom Pseudomonadati; phylum Pseudomonadota; class Alphaproteobacteria; order Acetobacterales; family Roseomonadaceae; genus Roseomonas; species Roseomonas sp. TAS13. Next base: position 3,905 of record NZ_BDLP01000258.1, on the reverse strand, counting down.
CAGTCGATGCGATGCTCCTCGCCGCCATGGCGGTAGGTGACATGCGGCGCCTCGCTTTCGAGGCCGTGCAGCGCGACATCCGACGCCTCAAAGACCAGGGCGGCGCCGCGCGCCAGATGCGCCTCGATCAGGTCGTGGGTGACCTCGGTCTGGCCATAGATCGTCACCGCCTTGCCGGTGAGCTGGCGCATGTCCACGCGGAAGGTTTCGCCGCCGAGCGCGACGCGGAAGCCGTCATGCACCAGCCCCTCGCGGTGCAGCCGCGCGGCCACGCCGCACTGCTCCAGCAGATCGACCGTGCCCTGCTCCAGCACGCCGGCCCGGATGCGGCTTTCCACATAGGCGCGGTCCCGCCGCTCCAGCACGATGCAGTCGATCCCGGCACAGTGCAGGAGCTGGGATAGCAGCAGCCCGGCCGGTCCGGCCCCGATGATGGCGACCTGTGTGCGCTGGCGCATGGATGCCTCCCAGTCCTCAATCTTACAGAAGAGATCGCGCGGAAGAGTGGCTCCGGACAAGGCAATTTTATCGCATTGGTTTGGACTTTTCAGGCAAAGCGCCAGAGAACCCCGCCATGTCTCCGCTTCCACCCACCATGGCGCCGGAGGAGCCGGGTGCTCCGGCCATGCTGCCCGCCGTTCCCACCTACGACCTCTATGGCGAGGCGCAGCCGCGCCCGGTGCTCGACCCGGTGCACCTGGAAACCCTGATGGCCCGGAGCCACCCGCATGATTGGAATATCCGGCCACACCGGCACCGCGCCCTGGGACAGGTCTTCTGGCTCTCGGCGGGCAGCGGGCTGATCCTGCGCGAAGGCCAGGCCCAGGCTTTCGAGGCGCCCTTCCTGATCTACATGCCGCCCGGCGCGGTGCATGGCTTCCGCTTCGCGCCCTGGAGCGCGGGGCATGTGCTGACGCTCACCGATTCCCTTCTGGCCTCGGCGCTGCGGCTGATGCCGGAGCCCTGGCCGGCCGGTGCCTTCAGCTTCGGCCTGGCCGGGCACGAGCCGCTGGCCGAGGGCCTGAACGGCGCCTTCCAGGCGTTGGAGGCGGAGTTCCGCCGCACCGGCCCGGGGCGCAACACGGCGATGGCGGGGTGGGTGCTGCTGATCCTGTCGCTGCTGCGGCGCGGCCTCGCGGAGGAGGCCTCGGCCCGCCAGCGGCCCTCACCGCAATCGGTGCTGGTGGAACGCTTCCGGGTCCATCTGGAGGCGCATTTCGCCGAGCACCTGCCCCTGCCGGAGCATTGCCGGCGGCTGGGGGTCACGCCCAGCACGCTGACCCGCGCCTGCCGCGCCGTGACCGGGCAGTCGCCGCTGCAACTGATCCAGGACCGGCTGATGCTGGAAGCACGGCGCCTGCTGGCCTACACGGCCTCCAGCGTGGCGGAGATCGCCTTTCAGCTCGGCTTCGAGCCGGCCTACTTCTCGCGCGCCTTCACCCGGCAGGAGGGGCTTTCGCCGGCCGCCTTCCGGCGCCGTGCCTCGTGGAGCGGGCCTGATGGATATATCAAATGAAATGATGGAAATCCTCAGAATTTTGCCCGTCCAAAGGATAGTTAGGAGACTCCATATCCCTGTCACCGAACGGGCAATAGGGCCCGCCGGAAAGACAGGAACGACACCATGTCCAGGTTTTCCAGCCGTCTCGCCATCGCCGCCCTGACCCTTTCGCTGGGCGCCTTCGCCCCGCTGGCGGCTCAGGCCGAAGTGACAGACTTCTCCAATTCCGGCTCCTCGAGCGTGAGCGGCACCCCCTCCTACGAGGACACCACCCGCGCCCTCGCCGGCGCCACCCCGCTGAACGTCAGCAATGCCGGCTCCTCGGCCATCGGCATCGGCTCGCCCTATGCCGCCGAGCGGGTGATGCTGACGCAGAACAGCCCGGGCGCCTCGCCCACCGACTTCTCGGGCTCGGGCTCCAGCGCGGTGGGCGGCGGCTTCGGCACCGGCCCCCATGCTCCGCGGCACTCCATGCTGGCCGCCCGGTAACGGTGGCTGGCGAGGAGCAGCTCCGGCCACGGAGGAGGATGCCAGGGCCCGCGATGACGCTTCCAGCGATCGTGGGCCGGCAGGGCCATCCCCGCACGGGATGCCTGTCCCGGGCCAGGCGAAGGCCCTTGGCCATGGCAGCCTCTTCCTTGCAGGGAGGCGCGACCGCGCGCAGGCAGCATGAACAGGATCACCCGGACCGCTGGCTCCCTGGCCGGCGCCAGGGGCTCCACCGCCGATCCGGTCGCCCGGGAATGTGACCTGGCCTGGGCGCGCCACCGGGGCGAGTGCTACCCGGCCAGCAGCGCCGTGAACGACTGGGAAGCCTATCACCGGCAGCTGCTGTCGGAGGAGGCGCGGCTCTACGGCTTCGTGGAATGGAACTCGCCCAGGTTGCGCGAGCGGCTTTCGGCGGAGCAGAACCACCGATGCTGCCATTGCGGCAAGCGGATGGAGGCGGATGCGCCGGACCCGGACGACCGTCCGAGCTTCGAGCACATCCTGCCGCGCAAGCAGGGCGGCGGGAACCGGCCCTGCAACCTGGCCGTCGCCTGCCGGCGCTGCAACGTGGACCGGGCGGACAGGCTGGGCTGGTGCCGCGGCCACAAGCCGCGCTGAACGGGGAGGCCCGGCCTCGGGAGGTCAGGCCTCTCCTCCTTCCGTCAGGCGGCGCAGCGCCTCCTGCAACGGGGCATCCTCCACCAGCAGGTGCCGGGACAGGTCGGCCAGCGTCAGCCAGCCGGCGACCTGCCCGGCCTCGTTCGTGACAGGCAGGCGGCGGAGATGGTGCGCGGCCATCAGGTCCATGGCCGCATGCAGCGTATCGCCTTCCCGGCAGGTGACGGCCGGGCGCGACATCACCTCGCGCACCTGGATCCGGTTCGGGTCCAGCCCCCGCGCGACCAGGCGGTAGAGGATGTCGCGATCGGTGACGATGCCTTCGAGCCGCTCCGGCGAGCCCACCGGCAGGGCGCCGACCTCGATCTCGCCCATCAGCTCCGCCGCCTCCCGCACCGGCGCGTCCGGTGCGACGAACTCCACCTCCGTGGCCATGATATCCGTCACCCGCAGGGCGGCGCTCATGGCTCATCCCGGCCGAGCAGGGCCTCGTCGATCTGTTCCAGCAGGCGCGGGAAGTCCACCGGCTTGGGGTGGTAGGCATCGAACCCCGCCGCCGCCAGATCGGCCGGGCTGGCGGACAGGCCATGCGCCGTCAGCGCGATGATCGGAATGCGGGCGGCCTCGCCCTCCGCGCCACGCAGGGAGCGGGCCACGCTCCAGCCATCACGGAGCGGCAGGTTCATGTCCAGCAGGATCACGTCGGGTTGCTCCATCAGGGCCCGGCGCAGCCCGGTCTCCCCATCCGGCGCCAGCACGACATGGAAGCCCCGCCGCTCCAGCCTCCGGGACAGCGCGTCCCGCAGGTCCTCATGGTCCTCCACCAGCAGAATCCGGGTCACGTCATGGTCCTGGGCGGCACCTTCCACGGGGGCGATCCGGCGCCGGAGCCGGTCTGTCATCGAAGCGCCGCACATCCCCGCGGGTTGCCGCCGGGACGCAGGGGGGGTCATGCCGCCGGCGGGGAGCAGGGCGAGGGCGCCAGCCTTTCGGCGAGGCCCGCCACCTGCCGCCGGATCTCCGCCACGGCCGTGATCTCCCAGAGGCCACCGGGGGCGCAGGGGCCGATGGCATGGAGGCCGGGAACGGGCTCGCCACCCCGGTCCAGCACGGCGTCGCTGCCGGGCGCCGTGTCGAGGCCGAGTTCCAGCGGATCGAGCCGCGCCAGCCCCGCCGAGGCCAGCCCCGCGACGGCCGGGTGCCGGAGCCAGTGGCGCCCCCCGGCCGGGCCGGTGCAGAGCTGCAGCCGCGCCACGGTCCGTTCCTCCCGCCGGCCGTCCCGGTGGCGCAGCATGGC
>NZ_BDLP01000257.1:0-6319 GCF_001950415.1 Roseomonas sp. TAS13 | reverse complement strand
CATAGGCGAGGCGCAGCCCATAGGCCGCCGCCAGCCCAAGCAGAACGGCCCCCACGGTGCCCGTGCCGCCCGCCAGCGCCGCCGCGAAGCCCGTGCCCAGCCCCAGCGCGGCCATGGCACGGCGCCGGTCGCCATGCTTCGCGCGGCGCAGCAGAGCCACCGTCAGGCCCGTGCCCGCCAGCCCGGCGAGCAGGCCGAGGATGGTCCGCGACTGGCCGCTGGCCAGGGCCAGCAGCAGCGCCGGCAGCATGGGCAGCGCCATGACCGGAAGGGCGAGGCCGCGCAGGGCCTTGCGATAGGTCTCGGGGAGCATCAGCGGGGCGCCATCAATGGAAGATGCGGATGATGGCCTGGACCAGGGTCAGCACCGACACGAAGCCCAGGCTGGCCAGCATCAGCGCCGCCCCGGCGATGCGCCGGGCGGGGACCTGGAAGGGCTTGGGGGCCAGAGGCGGGCGGTTCGGGATCATCGCAGCGGAAAGATGCGGACCCCTGCCCCCGTCTTCAAGCCGTGTCTTCAGCGCCGCTGCGCCCGCGGGTCCAGCGCGTCGCGCAGCCCGTCGCCCAGCAGGTTGAAGCTCAGCACCACCAGGAAGATCGCCAGCCCCGGATAGATCGCCATCCAGGGCGCCTGGCTCAGGAAGCGCTGCGCCGCGTTCAGCATGGAGCCCCAGGAGGGTGCCGGTGGCTGCTGCCCCAGGCCGAGGAAGGACAGCGAGGCCTCGGCGATGATGGCCTCGGCGATGGCCAGCGTCGCCTGCACCAGCAGCGGTGGCACGATGTTCGGCAGCACATGCACCACCGCCGTGCGCCAGGGTGGGTTGCCCAGAGCGCGCGCCGCCTCCACCCATTCGGTGGCCTTCGCCTCCATCGCCATGCCGCGGGCCAGGCGCACGAAGATCGGCGCGGCGGAGATGGCGATGGCCAGCATCGCGTTCTCCAGCGCCGGGCCCAGGAAGGCCGCGAGCGCGATGGCCAGGATCAGGAAGGGCACGGAAAGCATGGCGTCCGTGATGCGGGAGATCAGCGCGTCCACCCAGCCGCCCGCCAGCCCGGCCAGCATCCCCAGCGGCACGCCCACCGCCAGCGCCGCCGCCACGGAAAGGCCGCCGGCCATCAGCGAGGCCCGCGCGCCCCAAAGGGTGCGGGACAGCACGTCGCGCCCGTTCTCGTCCGTGCCGAACCAGTGCGCCAGCGAGGGCGGCTTGCGGATCAGAGACCAGGAGGTGGCGGTGGGGTCATAGGGCGCGATCAGCGGCGCCAGGATCGCCCCCAGCACGAAGAGCACGATCACGGCGAGGCCGAAGACCGCCAGCCGGTGCCGCAGGAAGCGGCGCATCGCGCGCCGCCCCGGGCTGTCGCGGCGCGCAGGGGCGGGGTTCGCGGCGGCGCGCGGGCGGCGGACGGAAACGCCGCTCATGCCGCGCGCAGCCTGGGATTGACGAGCATGTAGAGCAGGTCCGAGAGCAGGGAGAGCAGCACGAAGATCACCGCCGTCACCACCACCACGCCCTGCACCACCGGATAGTCGCGGTTGAAGACGGCATCCACGATCAGCTTGCCGAAGCCGGGGATGGTGAAGATCTGCTCCGTCAGCACCGCGCCGGCCAGCAGCTTGCCGAGCTCGATCGTGCCCAGCGTCACCACCGGGATCAGCGCGTTGCGCAGCGCGTGCTTGGCCACCACCACCCGTTCCGGCAGGCCCTTGGCGCGGGCGGTGCGGACGTAGTCCTGCCCCAGCGCGCCCAGCATGGCGGCGCGGGTATGGCGCATCAGCACGCCGGCGATGGAATTGCCCAGCACGAAGGCCGGCATGATCGTGGTGGCGAGCGACTGCCGCCAGTCCTCGGTCAGCGGCACGTAGCCGGAGGGCGGCAGCCAGCCGAGCTGCACGCTGAAGAGCAGGATCATCATGATCCCCAGCCAGAAGTTCGGCGTGGAGATTCCGGCCAGGGCCAGCCCGTTGGCGATCCAGTCCAGCGGCCGGTCGCGCTTCACGGCGGAAAGCACGCCGAGCGGCACGCCGATGGCGACGGCGATGATGAAGGCCATGGCGCCGAGCTGGAGCGTCACCGGCAGCTTCTGCAGGATCAGCTCCGTGACCGGCTGCCGGATGCGCCAGGAGAAGCCGAGATCGCCGTGCAGCAGACGGAACAGCCAGGCGAGGTACTGTTCCCAGACCGGCCGGTCGAGCATCAGCTCCGCCCGGATCTGCGCCAGCACCTCGGGGTCGCCGCGCTCCTCCCCCGCCATGATCAAGGCGGGGTCGCCGGGCATGAGCTGCTGCAGGCCGAAGACGAAGAGACTCAGGATCAGCAGCGTGGGGACGACCTGCCCCAGGCGCCGCAGCAGCCAGCCGAACATCGCGCGTCCTTACGAGAGGGTGAGGTCCTGCACGCGGATCAGACCGTCCGGATGGGGCCGGAAGCCGCCGACGCGGGTGGTATGGGCAGCGATGTTCTTGATGTACCAGAGGTAGGAGCGCGCCTGGTCCTTGTCCACCGCCTGCTCCCAGAGCTGGCGGTACAGGTCCTTGCGCTTCGCCTCGTCCATCTCCTGCCGCTGCGCGTCGAGGATGCGGTCGGTCTCCGCGCTGCCGTACCGGCCGTCGTTCTGCGGGCCACGGCTGTGCAGGAAGGCCCAGCTGTTGCCGTCCGGGTCAGGGCGCCCCGACCAGCCGCTGAAATAGAGCTGGAACTCGCCGCGCACCGCGGCCGCGAGGCCGGAGGCGAATTCCACCGCCTTGATCTTCAGGTCGAAGCCCGCCTCGGAAACCATGGACTGCATCACCTCGGCCACCTGTCGCGCCTCGGGGTTGTTGGCGACCATGATCTCGACGCTGAGCGGGGCCTGCACGCCTGCTTCCTTCAGGAGCTGCTTCGCGCGGGCGACATCGCGCGCCGGCACCTTGCGCGCGGCGATGTGGTAGGGCGAGCTGGGTGTCACGGCCTGGGTGGCAGGGGTGAACATGCCCTCATAGACCACCTGGATGAGGGCCTCGCGGTCCAGCGCGAGATCGAAGGCCCTGCGCAGGCGGACATCCTGGCCGATCGGCATCCGGCTCTGCTCGCCATTACCGATATTGTAGGTGATGCCCCAGTAGCCGAGCCCGTCCGTCGCCGCGACCTTCAGGTTCCGGCTACCCTGGATCTCCTTCACATCCGTGGGCGCGACGCTTTCCACGAGGTCGAGCGTCCCGGAGCGCAGGTTGGCGACGCGCACCGTGCTGTCCACGATCACCTGGTAGGTGATGCGGTCCAGGTGGATGCGCTTCGCATCCCAGTAGTCCGGGTTGCGCTCGACCACGATGCGGTCCTGCGCCACGCGCTCGACGAAGCGGAAGGGGCCGGTGCCCACCGGCTTCGCGCCGAAATCCTTGCCCGCCGCCTCGGCGGCCCTGGGCGACAGGATCATGCCGGCGCGGTCGGTGAGCTGCGACAGGAAGGCGGCGGAGGGTTCCTTGAGCCGGATGCGGACGGTCTTCGGGTCCACCACCTCGATGGTCTCCATCGTGCCGATCTCGCCACGGCGGAAGGAGCCCTGCATGGTCAGGTGGCGCATCAGCGAGTAGCGCACCGCCTCCGCATCCATCGCCGTGCCGTCGTGGAACTTCACCCCCTCGCGCAGCGGGATCAGCAGCGTCCTCGGGTCCTCCCAGCTGTGGCCCGTGGCGAGCTGCGGCACGATATCCAGCCTCTCGTTCACGTCGAAGAGCTTGTCGAAGAGGCTGGCGAAGACGATGCGCCCCATCAGGGAGCGCGCCAGCGTCGGGTCGAGGATGTCCGGGTCCTCGCGCAGGCCGAGGCGGAAATGCTTCGTCCCCTGCGCCTTCGCCGGGCGCGCGCCCAGCGAGGCGGCGGCCATGGCGCCGAGGGCCAGCGGCGCGAGGCCGCGCCGGGTGATGGCAGGGTTCATGCGGCGTCTCCCGTGACGTCGGTGCGGTCGAAGAATCGTTGCAGCCGGGCCTGCCGCTCGCCCGTGGCACGGCGCTCGCGCAGCGGCAGGACCGGCGGCAGCCCGTTCTGGAAATGGCAGGCGGTGCGGCGCAGGGAGGCCTCGGTGGCCCCCGCCAGCGCCGGGTCCTGCCGCGCGCAGATCTCCTTGGCATGCGGGCAGCGCGTGTGCAGCCGGCAGCCGGAGGGCGGCGCGAGGGGGCTCGGCAGGTCGCCCGGCAGCGGCGCGCCACCGCCGACGCCGGGCACGGAGGCCAGCAGCGCCCGCGTATAGGGGTGGCGCGGATCGTCGAAGATCGCCTCGGCGGGCCCTTCCTCGACGATGCGGCCGAGATACATCACCGCCACCCGGTCCGCGACATGGCGAACCACGGCGAGGTCATGGCTGATCAGCACGAAGCCCAGCCCCAGGTCGCGGATCAGCTCCTGCAGCAGGTTCACCACCTGCGCCTGTACCGAGACGTCCAGCGCGCTCACCGGCTCGTCGCCCACGATCAGCTTCGGCCCGCTGGCCAGGGCCCGCGCGATGGCGATGCGCTGGCGCTGCCCGCCGGAGAATTCGTGCGGCCAGCGGTCGGCATGGTCCGGCCGCAGCCCGACGCGGGCCAGCAGCTCCTCCACCCGCGCGCGGCGCCGCGCCTTCGGCACGAGGCGATGGATGCGCAGCGGTTCCTCCACCGCCTGCCCGACCGTCATGCGCGGATCGAGGCTGGCATAGGGGTCCTGGAAGATCATCTGCATCCAGCGCCGCTGCGCGCGCAGGCGGCGGCCGCCCATCCGCGTCAGGTCCTCGCCGCCGAAGCGGACGATGCCGGCATCCGGCTTCTCCAGTCCCAGCATCAGCCGCCCCAGCGTGGACTTGCCGCAGCCGCTTTCGCCCACCACGGCCAGCACCTCGCCCGCCGCCACGGAGAGCGAGACGCCGTCCACCGCATGCACCGCGCCGCGCCGCTGCCCCAGCGCGCCGCGCACGGGGAAATGCCGCACCACGCGGTCGAGTTCGAGCAGGGTCTCGGTCATGCGGCGTCCAGGAACTGGTCCAGTGGCGTTCGGTGGCAGGCGGCGCGGTGCCCGCCGCCGAGGTCGATCAGCGCCGGCGTCACGTCGCAGGCGGCGATGCGGAAGGGACAGCGCGGGGCGAAGCGGCAGCCGGGCGGCGGCGCCATCAGGTCGGGCACCGTGCCCTCCACCGTGGCCAGCCTGCCGCCGCGCGGCCCGTCCAGCCGCGGCGCGGCGCCGAGGAGGCCGACCGTATAGGGATGCTGCGGCGTGTTCAGCACCTTCGCCGCCGGTCCCTGCTCCGCGATGCGGCCGGCATACATCACCACCACCTCGTCCGCATGGTCGGCGACCACGCCCAGGTCATGCGTCACCAGCAGCACCGCCGTGCCCGTCGCGGCGCGCATCTCGTCCAGCAGTGCCAGGATCTGCGCCTGCACCGTGACGTCGAGCGCCGTGGTCGGCTCGTCGGCGATCAGCAGGCGCGGCTGGCAGGCGAGCGCCATGGCGATCATCACCCGCTGCCGCATCCCGCCGGAAAGCTGGTGCGGATACTGCGCCGCGCGCCGCGCCGCATCGGGGATGCGCACCGCATGCAGCGCGCGCACCGCCATGGCCGCCGCCTCGCGCCGGCCCATGCCGCGATGCTGGCGCAGCGCCTCGGCCACCTGCTCGCCCACGGTGAAGGCGGGGTTCAGGCTGGTCATCGGCTCCTGGAAGATCATCGCCATGGCGCCGCCGCGCAGGCGCCGCTTCTCCTCCGGCGGCAGCTCGGCGATCTCGCGGCCCTCCAGCCGGATCGTGCCGTTCAGCCGCGCGGTCTCGGGCAGCAGGCCCATCACGGCGAGCGAGGTGACGGATTTGCCGCAACCGCTCTCCCCCACGAGCGCCACGGTACGCCCCGGCGGCACGGTGAAGGAGACGCCATCCAGCACGCCCAGCGGCCCGCGCTCGGTGGCGAAGCTCAGGGAAAGGTCGATGACCTCCAGGACCGGGAAGACCGGCGGGGCCGCGCTCACGCGCCCTGCGCCTTCTCGATGGCCGCGTTCAGCACCGCCCGGTCGAAGACGCCCGGATGTTCGCGTCCGTTCTCGTCGTGTCCCGCCATGAAGCGGCGGAAAAGCGCGAAATGCCCGCGTGAGACGGCATGGAGGCGCCGCAGCTCCGCCAGCGGGTCGGGATGGTCGTCCACGCGGATGTCCAGGTCGGGATAGGGATCGCGGCTGGCCACGAGCAGCGCCGCGGACTGCCGTCCGCGCTTGTCGCCGCCCTCGGCCTGCCCGGCCTCCAGCGCCAGCAGCAGCCGTTCCGCCATGGGCTGGCCGGCAGTGGCCAGGAAGGCGTCCCGCGTCGCCTCCACCACGCGG
>NZ_BDLP01000256.1:0-6323 GCF_001950415.1 Roseomonas sp. TAS13 | reverse complement strand
TCGCCTTACGGTGGAGCTGTGCGTAGATGTGATCAAGAGACAGGCCTGCCGGAAGGCTATGCCACCACGGTCGGCGAGCGCGGCGTGAAGCTGTCGGGCGGCGAGCGCCAGCGCGTCGCCCTGGCCCGCGCCTTCCTGGCCGACGCCCCGATCCTGATCCTCGACGAGGCCACCTCGGCCCTGGATTCGGAATCCGAGGCGCTGATCCAGGAAGCGGTGGAACGGCTGATGCACGACCGCACCACCATCGTCATCGCCCACCGCCTCTCCACCGTCCGCGCCCTGGACCGCATCCTGGTCTTCGACCACGGCCAGGTCGTGGAGGAAGGCCGCCACGAGACCCTGGTCCGCCGCGAGGACGGCATCTACCGCCGCCTCTTCGAACGCCAGGCCCTGGAACTGGCGCGCGGCCTGATGGCGGAGTGATCCGGGTGGCCATCCTTCCCTGCCCGGCCCCCCTTGCCCGGCCCCGGTCCATCCGTGGGGAAGGCGGCCGCCCGGACATCCCGTTCAGCGTGCCGCTCAGCCCGGGGCGGCGCGCGGCGCCTCGATCAGCGCCCTGATCCGCTCCCTGTCCGCGGGCAGGACAGGGTTGTGGACCAGCAGCCAGAGATCGGGCCGGCCATCCACGGCGAAGCTGGACAGCTCCAGGGTAATCCGGCCCAGCACCGGGTGCCGCAGGTGCTTGAAGCCCTCGCCATGGCTGCGGACATCGTTGTCGCGCCACATGGCCGCGAATTCCGGGCTGGTCCGGCAGAGCTCCTCCGCCAGCGCCCGCACCTCCTCCACCGCGCCGGCGCGCGCCGCATCCGCCCGGAACGACCCCACCACGAAGCGGGCCACGCCCTCCCAGTCATCCTGCGCGGCACGGACACGCGGATCGCCGAAGAGAAGGCGCAGGACATTGCGCTGCCCTGGCGGGAGCAGGCTGTAGTCCGTCAGCATCACCGCCGTCGCCCGGTTCCAGGCGACCACGTCCCAGGTGGCCGTCCTGATGATCGCCAGCCCGGGCTCCAGCGCATCCAGCACGCGCTGCAACCGCGGCGTGATGCCCTCTGCCGCCCGGTAGCGTGCCTCCGGCGGCCGGCCCAGCCCCAGCAGGAACAGGTGCTCGCGCTCGACCTCCGTGAGCATCAGGGCCTGCGACAGCCGGTCAAGCACCTGGGGCGAGGCCGCGCCGCCACGCCCCTGCTCCAGCCAGGTGTACCAGGCCGGGCTGATATGGGCGCGCAACGCCACTTCCTCCCGCCGCAGCCCCGGGGTCCGGCGCCGCGTCCCCGGCAGGCCACAGGCCGCCGGGTCGAGCCTGGTGCGACGGTCCTTCAGATAGGCGCCCAGCGTCATTCCGCCGGCCGGCGTGCTCATCCTGACAGTCATTATACCACGATGATCTCACGGCTTTACCACGATGGAGACTGGGCCAAGTCTCGCCCACGACCAAGATCTGGAGATTGTCCCATGCGTATCTTCGTGACCGGCGCGACGGGTTTCGTGGGTTCCGCCGTGGTCCGGGAACTCATCGGCGCCGGGCACCGGGTGCTCGGCATGGCCCGTTCGGAGGACGGCGCCCGGGCCGTCGCCGCCATGGGAGCCGAGGTGCATCGCGGCACGCTGGAGGATGCCGAGAGCCTGCGCGGCGCCGCCGCCTCGGCGGACGGCGTCATCCACACCGCCTTCATCCACGACTTCTCGCGCTTCCAGGAGAACAGCGAGATCGACCGCCGCGCCATCGCGGCGCTTGGCGCCGCGCTGCGGGGCTCCGGGCGGCCCCTGATCGTAACCTCCGGGATGGCGCATCTGGCGAAGGGCCGGCTCGCGACCGAGGACGACACCCCGCCTCCCCCGACGCCCCATTTCCCCCGCGCCTCCGAAGCGGCCGCCGCCGCGCTCGCGGCAGAGGGCGTGCGCGTCGCGGTGATGCGCCTGCCGCCATCGGTGCATGGCGACGGGGACCACGGCTTCGTGCCGATCCTGCATCGCATCGCCCGCGAGAAAGGCCGGTCCGCCTTTATCGGCAAAGGACTCAACCGCTGGCCCGCCGTGCACCGCCTGGATGCCGCCCGCGCCTTCAGGCTGGCGATCGAGCATGGGTCCCGGGGCGATGCTCCACCGGGCGAGCGCTATCACGCAGTGGCCGAGGAAGGCGTGCCGTTCCACGGGATCGCCGAGGCCATCGGCCGCCAGCTCGGCCTGCCCGCCGCCGCCCTGCCCCCGGGGGAGGCCGCCGGGCACTTCGCTTGGTTCGCGGCCTTCGCCGGCATGGACGCGCCGGCCTCGAGCGAGCGGACCCGGGCGCTGCTGGACTGGGCGCCGGCGCAGCCAGGCCTGCTCGCCGATATCGGTCGGCCCGGCTATTTCGGCGGCTGAGGCAGCCGCAGGGCGGCCCGCGGTCTGGCGTGGGCCACCTCCAGGCTAGCTATCCAGCCGGATGCCGAGTTCCTTGATCAGCGGCCGCCAGCGCCCGCTTTCCTTCGCCACGAAGGCGCTGAAGGCGGCCGGCGACAGGGCCGAGGTCTCGATGCCCAGGGCACTCATGCGCGATTGCACGATGTCGCTGCGCACGGTGTCGTTCAGCGCGGCGTTCAGCTTCGCGACAAGGTCCGGCGGCGTGGCCGCCGGCACCGAAAGCCCTTGCCAGCCATAGGCCACCGCATCCGCATAGCCGAGCTCCAGCGCCGTCGGCACCTCCGGCGCCGCCCGGGAACGCGCCTCGCCCATCACCAGCAGCGCCCGCGCCTTGCCGTCGCGCAGGAAGGGGATGCCCGTCGCGCAGTCCACCACCACGCAGTCCACGCTGCCCGCGATCAGGTCCTGCATCGCCGCCGGTGCGCCGCGATAGGGCACGTGCACCGCCGGGAAGTTCCCCGCCCGCCGCCGCAGCATCTCCATCGCCAGATGGTGCGGCGAGGCCACGCCCGCCGTGCCATAGGTCGGCGGGTCCTTCGGCGCCGCGGCCAGGAAATCCGCGAAGCCCTTTGCCGGATCGTCGGGCCGCACCACCAGGAAGAGCGGAAAGCGCCCGATGAACCCCACCCCGGTCAGGTCGCGGTCCGGGTCATAGGGCAGCTTCGCATAGAGTGCCGGGTTGTAGACGAGGTTCCCGTTGTCCGTATGCAGCCAGGTATAGCCATCCGGCGCGGCATGGCTCACCACCTCGCTGGCCAGCACCGCGCCCCCGCCGGGCCGGTTCTCCACCACCACGTTCTGCCCCAGCGCCGCGCCCATGCCCGCGCCGATCAGCCGCGCGAAGACATCCGACGCCCCGCCCGGGGGATAGCCCACCACCCAGCGCAACGGATGCTCCGGCCAGCCCGCCGCCCGCACCTTCCTGGCACCCGCCAGCGATGCCGCCCCCAGCAATCCCAAACCCAGCCCGCGTCGTCCCAGCATCGGTCCCTGCCTCGCCAACCTGTTCAGCTTATCGCATGGCGGGCGCTCGCACATGGCGTGCCAGAGCGGCGCATTCCCTCCGGCACACAGGTTCCCTTCGGCAGCACCTCTCCCCGGGAGAGGCGCCGCCTCTCCCGGACCCTCTCCGCCGGGGGGACCGAAGCCGGTTCCCGGACCCCGGGGCAGGGTTGGCCCTGGTGGTTGCCGTTATCGCGGCGTCCGATTCTTGGGAACAGGCGGAAAGGCGGGGCGCCCGAGAACGTCAGCCCCGCTCCGCCGCCGGCACCGCCCGCGCCACGCCGCCGAAGGCATCGAGCAGCCGTCCGCGCCAGGCATGCAGCACGTCCTCCGGAGCCAGCAGCGGCAGCGGGCTCACCACCCGCGCCCACTGGAAGCCGGAGAAGGCGATGTAGTCCCCCGCGCCCGGCGTGGCGCCATGCAGGAAGGGCCGGTCCGACAGCGTCAGCCGCAGCGGCCGCAGCCCGGCGCGGAAGCCTTCCAGCCGTTCCTCCCGCCCCGCCGTCACCTCCGCCAGCGGCTTGCCGAAACGCGCCTCGCGCGTGCGGACGAAATACGCCCGGTCCTCGGGATCGAGCAGCGCCGGGATGTCGGACACGATCAGCACCGCGATCGTCGGGTTCAGCACCGTATCCGCCCAGTGCGCCACGAAGCGCGCCAGCGCCCGCCCGCCCTCGCCGCCGAAGAGGCTGGCATGGCCCGGATAGCGGTCCTCCAGATATTCCAGGATCGCCCAGGAATCATGCACGGTGCGTGTCCCGTCGCGCAGCACCGGCACCTTGTCCGTGCCCGCATCGGCGATCGCCGCCTTCTCGGTGAAGCGCCAGGGCAGGCTCTCATGCGGCAGCCCCTTGTGCAGCAGCGCCAACCGCGCCCGCCAGCAATAGGGGCTGAAGACCCGCGCCGGATCGCTGCCGCACAACTCATGCAAACGGATCGCCATGCCTCAGCACCCCCGCGTGTTGACGAAAACGCTGTACAGCGAACGGCACCCCGCCATGAAGAGCCGGTTCCGCCGCCACCCGCCGAAGGCGACATTGGCCACCCGCTCCGGCAGGTCGACATGCCCGATCGGCGCGCCGCTGGCGTTGAACACCCGCACCCCGTCCAGCCCGTCGCGCCCCATGCCCCAGCCGCACCAGAGATTGCCGTCCTCGTCCACGCGGAACCCGTCCGGCGTGCCGTCCGCCTCGGCCTCGACCAGCACCCGCGCCTCGCCCAGCGAAACGCCGCCCGCCCGCACCGGATAGCTCAGGATCTGCCGCGGCTCGGCGCGCGAGGCAACGAGGTAGAGCAGCCCCTCATCCGGCGAGAAGGCCAGCCCGTTCGGCCCCGGCACACCCTCCGCCACCTTGCGCAGCGTGCCCCGCGACGGATCGGCGCAGTACACGGCGGCGGGGATCTCCGACTCCGCACGCTCGCCCTCGTAATCGCCGCCAATGCCGAAAAGCGGGTCGGTGAACCAGATCGTGCCGTCCGACCGCACCACCACGTCGTTCGGCGAGTTCAGCCGCTTCCCCTCGAAACCATCGGCGATCACCGTGATCCGCCCGTCATGCTCCGTCCGCGTCACCCGCCGCGCGCCGTGCTCGCAGGTGACGAGCCGCCCCTCGCGGTCGCGGGTATTGCCGTTGGCGAAGTTCGAAGGCTTGCGGAACACGCTGACGCCACCCGTCTCCTCGTCCCAGCGCAGGATGCGGTTGTTCGGGATGTCGGAGAAGAGCAGGCAGCGATGGTCGCCGAACCAGACCGGCCCCTCGCCCCAGCGCAGCCCGCCGCACAGCTTCTCCACCGCCGCGTTCATCACCCGGTACTTCGCGAATCCCGGGTCGAGATCCCGCAGCCGCGCATCCGGATAGCGCGGCGAGGCCACCCAGGGTGTCTCGTTCGCCCTGTCCGCTTCCGGCGCCGTTCCACCGCTCATGCCCACCTCCCCATACCCCTCTTTCATCTCCGCCGTCCCGCCGGAGCGGCACGGAAGACCGCAAGTCCGGGACGCAACCCCCGCCGCGAACGCCACGTTTCCCCTCCGCAGACAATCGAGAGGAAACGATGCGCGGCATCCTTCTGTGGCTGATCGGGATCCCGATCCCGGTGATCATCCTGCTGTGGCTGTTCGGCGTTCTGCACTGAGGCAGAGCCGGCGGAAAGGGTGGGCCTGACGGTCCGCCCTTCCCATCTCCCGGCGCGCCCCGCCGTCACCCCGCCAGGCCAGCCACCGACACGATGATGCCCAGCGCCGTGGCAATCCCCTTCGCGCTTTCCTCCGGCGCCACGTCGATCCATTCCTCCAGCGAGTGCGCCCGCCCACCCTTGCCGCCCGAGGCCACGGTGACCGCCGGAATGCCCAGGCTGATCGGGATGTTGCTGTCCGTCGAGGACGCTTCCAGCTTCGGCGCATAGCCTCGCGCCGCGATCACCGCCTCCGCCAGCCGCACGATCCGCGCCTCGCGCGGCGTCGTCCCCGCTGGCCGGTCGCCCACCTGCCTCACCTCGACCTGGATGCCGCCGCGCTTCACGTCGCGCGCCGCATTCTCGTCCGCCGCCGCCTGCGGCAGCGTGGCCAGGAAGCGCTCCTCCAGCCGCGCCAGTTCCTCGGCGGATTCCGACCGCAGGTCCACCTCCATCCAGGCCTCCTCCGGAATGGCGTTGATCGAGGTGCCGCCGCCGATCTTGCCGATGGAGAAGGTGGTGCGCGGCACCGGCGGCACGCGGATGCGCGACAGGTCGTCCGCCGCCCGCGCCAGCGCGAAGACCGGGTTCACCAGGCCGAAGGCGCCGAAGGAATGCCCGCCCGGCCCGCGGAAGCTGACGCGGTAGCGCTTGCTCCCCACAGCCCCCACGGTCAGCCGCGCCGTCTCCAGGCTGTCCACCGCCACGAAGGCCGCCACCCTGCCACGCAGCGGATGCTCGCG
>NZ_BDLP01000255.1:0-6372 GCF_001950415.1 Roseomonas sp. TAS13 | reverse complement strand
CGGTGGAGCTGTGCGTAGATGTGATCAAGAGACAGGCGCGAAGCCGGTCTCGAAGAGGATCAGCGGCCGGTCGCGCAGCTCCTCCAGCCGGATCGCCTCCCGGCCGGAAAGCGGGTCGCCCTCCGGCAGCAGGGCGACCAGCGGATCGTCCCAGACCGGCTGCCATTCCAGCCCCGCGGCGATCGGCAGAATGGCCATGGCCATCTCGATCTCCCCGCCCAGCACGGCTTCCGACAGAGTCAGCGAGCCCTGTTCCAGCAGGGCGATGGTGATGTCCGGATGCGCGGCCCGGAAACGCCCGACCAGCGGCGCGAAGAGCGCGGCACTGCCGAAGGGGGTCAGCCCCAGGCGCAGGTGGCCGCGCGTCAGCCCGCGCAGCGCGTCCAGCTCGGCCAGCATGGTGTCGCGGCTGGCCAGCATGGCCTGGGCATGGCGCAGCACGACCTCCCCGGCCTCCGTGGGCCTCACCCCATGGGGCAGGCGGTGCAGCAGGTCGAGGCCCACCTCGTCCTCCAACTGGCGGACGGCCTTGCTGACGGTGGGTTGGCTCGCGAAGATCTCGCGGCTGGCGGCGGAGAAGCCGTTGCGCCGCACGACCTCGACGAAGGCCCGGAGGGCGCGCAGGTCCATACCCTATTCTGTATCGGAATGGGCTGAATTCCAGCAATTCATTTTGGGTATGCTGCGGCGCGGCCTATCTTTCTGCCTCCGACGCCCCAGCGGACATCAGCCATGAGCATCCCCGTCAACCTCGCAGGACCCTTGCGGCACGAGTTCCAGAAGCGCTGGTGGCTCCAGGCCGGCTTCTTCGTCCTGGTCTCCTGGGTCAGCGGGCAACTGGTGCAGCGGACGGGGATCGGCCTGCCCGGCACCATCCTGGGCCTGGGGCTCGTGCTGGTGCTCCTCGCCTCCCGCCTGATGCGGCCGGAAAGCCTGCGACGTGGCGCGCTGGTCCTGCAGGACCACCTGATGCTCTTCTTCGTGCCGCCCATGCTGGCGCTGCTGGACCATCCGGAATTCCTCAGCCGCGACGGCCTGCTGGTGCTGCTCTCCGTGGTGGCCGGCACGCTGGCCGTGATGGCGGGGACCGGGCTGGTGGTGGAGTTCTGCATCCGCGCCATCGAGCGGGCCGAGGCGCGCGAAGGCACTCTCCGGGACGGGCATCATGTGGCCTGAGCATCCCCTCGCCGCCCTGGCCTGGCTGCTGGCGACGCTGGCGATCTATGCGGGCAGCCGAGCCCTGCACCGCCGCTTCCTGGCATGGTGGAGTTCGCCGCTGCTGCTCACCTGGGTCTCGCTGCTGGTGCTGATCCCGATGGCCCATTCGGACTACCGGACCTATCTCGGCGGCACCGCCTGGCTGGGGGCGCTGCTGGGGCCGGCGACCATCTCCTTCGCGCTGCCGATCTACGACCAGCGGGCGCTGATCCGACGCTACTGGCCGGTGCTGACGGCCGGAGTGCTGGCGGGCAGCGTGCTGTCCGTCGCCGTCTCGGCCGCGATGGCACATCTGCTGCACTTCTCGCCGACCATGGAGTTGAGCCTCTTTCCGCGCTCCGTGACCACGCCCTTCGCCATGATCGCCTCGCAGGAGATCGGTGGCGTCCCCGGCATCACCGCCAGCTTCGTGGCCATCACCGGCATCTTCGGCGCCACGATCGGGCCGGCGCTGATCCGCCTGCTGCGCCTGCGCAGCGGCTTCGCGCGCGGTGCCATGCTCGGCATGGGCGCGCATGGCGCCGGCGTCGGGCGGGCCTACCAGCTTTCGGCGCAGGACGGTTCCGTGGCCAGCACGGTGATGGTGCTGGCGGGGCTGCTCAACGTGCTGGTGGCGGTGGGGGTCGCCGCCCTGATGGGGTGATGGCTCAGCCGGCGCCGCCCGGCTGGAAGTGCTTCCGCCAGACCGGTCCGGCGCCGGGGCGCGCCGCCACGGCCCGGGTCAGCGCCTCCAGCCTCGGGCAGTGGGCCGGTATCCAGTCCTTCCCGCCCATCCAGCGGGTCAGGACCGAGAGATAGATATCCGCCGCCGAGAAGCGCGATCCCAGGATGAAGGGGTCCGGCCTCGCCTCCCGCTCCACCAGAAGCCAGATCTCCCGTCCCATCTCGCGCGCGCGCTCGCGGATGGCAAGGGCATGGGACGGATCGGCGCTGAAGCGCTCCGGATAATCGACGCGGGTCACGTGCGGATAGAATTCCCCGGCGGCCAGCGCCATCCAGCGCAGGGCCCGGGCGCGTGCCGGATCGCCGGGCGGCGGCAGAAGGGCCGCTTCGGGGTGCCGGTCCGCCAGGGTCAGCAGGATGGCGAGGCTCTCCGTCAGCACCGTTCCATCCGGAAGCAGCATCGCAGGAACACGGCCCATCGGGTTGATCCTGCGATATTCGTCGGAGAGCTGATGGTCGCCTTCCAGGGGCACCGGACGCAACTCCACGGGGGCACCGATTTCCGCCAGGGCCATTTCCGCGGTGCAGGAGCCGGAGCGGCGGTCGCCGTAGAGGATATAGGGTTCCATGACCCGTGACGCTGCGCCCGGAAGCGCGGCGGAGGCGAGTCAGAAAACCTGATGCCCCGTATCAGCCCGCTTCATGGAGGCTTCAAGAAAGCAGTCAGGAAACGCCTCCAACCTGCTGATCCTATTGTTTTCTAGCTGATCGGCTGCGGCTCGCCACGCGGCTGGGTGACGCCGGGGCGGCCATAGAGGGCCATGGCGCGGCGTTCGAAGGCCCGGACCATCAGCCTCACCGCCTCACCGAAGACGGTGCCGATCACCGCCTGGAGCAGGCGTGAGCGGAACTCGAAATCCACGAAGAAGTCGACTTCGCAGCCCGTACCGCCGCCTGGCTGCGGCACGGGCCGGAAGCGCCACTGGTTGTTCAGGTAGCGGAAGGGACCATTCAGGTATTCGACCTGGACATGGTCCGGCCGGTCCAGCGTGACCTGGGAGCGGAAGGTCTCGCGGAACATCTTGAAGCCGATGGTCAGATCGGCCACCAGCTTCTTCTCGTCGCCCGAAATGACCCTTGCGCCCACGCACCAGGGCAGGAATTCCGGGTACCGGCCGACATCCGCGACCAGATCGAACATCTGCTGCGGCGTGTACCGGAGCAGCCTCTTTTCTGCATGGGTCGGCATCAGACGGCCGAACGCGCCCCCTGCCCGGCCGGTTGCATCCCGAGCCGGGCCTCGCGGGCGGCCCGGAGCGCCGCGAAGTCACGGTCGGCGTGGTAGGAGGAACGGGTCAGCGGCGTGGCCGAGACCAGCAGGAAGCCCTTCGAGCGCGCCATGGCGGCATAGTCCTCGAACTCCGCCGGCTCCACGAAACGGTCCACGGCGGCATGCTTGACCGTGGGCTGCAGGTACTGGCCGATGGTCAGGAAGTCGATCTCAGCCGAGCGCATGTCGTCCATGACCTGCAGCACCTCGACCCGGGTCTCGCCCAGCCCGACCATGATACCGGACTTTGTGAAGATCATCGGGTCCAGCTCCTTCACCCGGTCCAGCAGGCGGAGCGAGTGGAAGTAGCGGGCGCCGGGGCGGATGCTCGGATAGAGCTTCGGCACCGTCTCCAGATTGTGGTTGAAGACATCCGGCCTCGCCTCGACCACCACTTCCAGCGCCCCGTCCTTGCGCAGGAAGTCGGGGGTCAGGATCTCGATGGTCGTGTCCGGCGCGGCGCGGCGGATGGCGCCGATGGTCTCGGCGAAATGCCGGGCGCCGCCATCCTTCAGGTCGTCGCGGTCCACCGAGGTGACGACGACGTGCTGGAGGCCGAGCTTGGCCACGGCGTCGCCGACCCGGCGCGGCTCGTCCGCGTCCAGATGCTTCGGCATGCCGGTGGTGATGTTGCAGAAGGAGCAGGCGCGCGTGCAGATCTCGCCCATGATCATCATGGTCGCGTGGCGCTTGGACCAGCACTCCCCGATATTCGGGCAGGCGGCTTCCTCGCAGACCGTCACGAGCTTGTTGTCGCGCATCAACTCGCGCGTCTCGTGATAGACCGGATGGGTCGGGGCCTTGACCCGGATCCATTCCGGCTTGCGCTTGATCGGGTTGTCCGGCCGGTGCGCCTTCTCCGGATGGCGCAGAGCGGCCGCGGAGGGAACTGCGGCCGAGGGGATGGCCGGGCGCGGCGGCACAGGCGAGGGTTCGCGCGCCGCCAGCGCGGCGCGCACCTCCTCGTTCGGGGTGGGGGCGATGACGGCCGCTGCCGCCTCGCCGCTCCGCTGCACCGCGCCGCCGGCGCGGTGGTCCACCAGGATACGGTTGGCCATGACGTCCCTAGATGTGGATCACGCGGCCATAGGCATCAAGCACCGACTCATGCATGGCTTCCGAGACCGTGGGATGGGGGAAGATCGTGTCCATGAGCTCCTGCTCGGTGGTTTCCATCGTCTTGGCGATGACATAGCCCTGGATCATCTCCGTCACCTCGGGCCCGACCATGTGGGCGCCCAGCAGCTCCCCGGTCTTGCTGTCGAAGACGGTCTTGATGAAGCCCTCGGGCTCGCCCAGCGCGATCGCCTTGCCGTTGCCGATGAAGGGGAAGCGGCCGACGCGCACCTCGTGCCCGGCCTCCTTGGCCTTGGCCTCGGTCAGCCCCACCGAGGCGACCTGCGGGCGGCAATAGGTGCAGCCCGGAATGTTGTTCGTGTCCATCTTGTGCGGATGGCCGCCGGCGATGGCCTCGATGCAGGCGATGGCCTCGTGGCTGGCCTTGTGCGCCAGCCAGGGCGCGCCGGTCAGGTCGCCGATGGCGTAGACGCCGGGCTCCCCGGTCTCGCCGAAGCCGGTGGTGACCACATGGGTCCGCTCCACCTTCACCTTGGTGCCTTCCAGGCCGAGATCCTCGACATTGCCGACGATGCCGACCGCCGAGATCAGCCGGTCGGCGGTGATCTCCTGGGTCTTGCCGCCGGCCTCGACCGTGACGGTCACGCTGTCGGCGCCCTTCTTCACGCCCTGCACCTTGGCGCCGGCCAGGACGGTCATGCCCTGCTTCTGGAAGGCCTTCTGCACGAAGGCGCTGACCTCGGCATCCTCGACCGGCAGGATGCGGTCCAGCGCCTCGATCAGCGTCACCTTGGCGCCCATGTTCAGGTAGAAGGAGGCGAATTCCGAGCCGATGGCGCCGGAGCCGATCACCACCAGCGACTTCGGCATCTCCTGCGGCACCAGGGCCTCGCGGTAGGACCAGACCAGCTTGCCGTCCGGCTCGATGCCGGGGAGGACGCGGGCGCGGGCACCGGTGGCGAGCACGATGTGCTTCGCCTGGATCTCGGCGACCGGCTTGCCGTCCTTGGCCACCGAGAGCCTGCCCGGCCCCGCCAGCTTCGCATGGCCGTCGAAGACCGTGACCTTGTTCTTCTTCAGCAGGTGCTTCACGCCGCCCGAGAGCTGCGAGGCGACCGCGCGGGAGCGCTTGACCACCTTCTGGAAGTCGAAGCGGATATTGTCGGCGGCGAAGCCATAGGCATCCAGCGTGTGCAGCAGGTGGTTGATCTCGCTGGCGCGCAGCAGCGCCTTGGTCGGGATGCAGCCCCAGTTGAGGCAGATGCCGCCCAGGTTCTCGCGCTCCACCAGCGCCACCTTCATCTTCAGCTGCGCCGCGCGGATCGCCGCGACATAGCCGCCGGGGCCACCGCCCACCACCACCAGGTCGAACTGCTCGGCCATCGGTTCTTGTCCTTCCGTGTGATCAGCCCGCCGCCAGACCCGGCAGGCGGCGCAGCGCCGGCATCCGCCGGGCCGCGAGTGAGAGGATTCCCCAGGCCGCGGCAATGGCGCCGCCGAGCATCAGGGCGAGGTTGTAGCGTTCCTGGTTCACCGAGGCCCCGGCATGGACGAGGAGCATGATCCAGGCGGGCGCGGCGTAGAGCAGGAGCGGCGTCAGCCGGCCGGCGCGGCGCGCGGCGGCAAGGCCGAAGGGCGCCAGGAGGACCATGCCGATCCCCCAGTAGCGGCCGATCCACAGCCCTCTCCAGGCGAGGGAGAGCGTGGTCAGCGCGTGCCAGAACGGGTGGAGCAGGATGCCCTCCCGCACGATCGCGGCGAAATGCGCGTCGATGCCGCCGGACAGCGCCAGGGCCGTCTCGCGGTGCTGCTGGCCCAGGTCGTAGAAGCTGCCGGGCCGGTCCCAGTCGAGCGGCCAGACCGTGTCCCGGCCGAACAGGGCGGTGGCGAGGTTGTCGCCGAAATCCGGCAGCCAGTAGAGGAAGGAGGCCAGGAGCTGGCGTGCCGTCATGTCGTTGTAGGACAGGCGCTCGACCAGCACGGCGGGGCCGTAGCCGGCGCTCAGGGCGAAGTGGCCGAGCACGAGCCCGTTGCGGATCATCCCTGTCTCTTGATCACATCTACGCACAGCTCCACCGTAAAGG
>NZ_BDLP01000254.1:0-6375 GCF_001950415.1 Roseomonas sp. TAS13 | reverse complement strand
CCACAGGTGCAGCCCATCCGCCCGCCGCACCAGCCCGTTCAGATGCGCGCCCTGGCTGAGGATGCCGAAGGCGGCGACGGCCGCCCGGTCCACCACCGCCAGCACCGGCCCGCCGGGCGCCGCGCGGACGTCGAACATCTCCTTGCGCGGCTTGAACATGCCCTCGGCCGCGAGCCTCGCCGTCAGATGCGCCAGGGCGGCGGAGCGCTCGCCGGGGCCGGCCAGGCCCGGGTCGAGCACCACGCCCTCCGGCGCCGCCCGGAGATGCGGCGAGAGCTCCGGCAGGCGCGCCGCCAGGACCGGCGGCAGCCATCCCACCTGCTCCCCGCCCAGGCGCAGCGGCGTGTAGCGCCCCAGCTCCGGATGGTCGTTGCAGGCCTGTATGTGGCGATAGAGGCGTGTGTCCATCCCTCGCAGATGCGCCGCGCCGGACTGGCCTGCAACCATTCGGCTTTGCGGGGTGGCGAAGTCTGCCCATCTGGGAGGAAATTTCGCGAGACTTCCGACTGATGGCCGAATCACTCCCCGCCCGCATGGGCGGCAACCACTTCCAGACGCTGCGCAACCTCGCCCCCTATCTCTGGCCCCGCAACGAGACCGGCCTGCGGGTCCGGGTGGTGCTGGCGCTGGCCTTCCTGGTCTGCGCCAAGGTGGCCAATGTCTATGTGCCCATGGCCTATGCGCGGGCGGTGGACGCGCTGACCCCCCATGCGACCGCGGCCGGCGGCGTGGCGGCCGTCGCGGCGGTGCCGGTGGCCCTGGTGCTGGGCTACGGGCTGCTGCGGGTGGCGAGCTCCCTCTTCGCCGAACTGCGCGACGCCATCTTCGTGAAGGTGCAGGCCCGCGCGGCTCGGCGCATCGCCTTGCAGGTCTTCCAGCACCTGCACGCGCTCAGCCTGCGCTTCCACCTGGACCGCCAGACCGGCGGGCTGTCGCGGGTGATCGAGCGGGGGACGCGGGGGATCAACTTCGTCCTCGACTTCATGCTGTTCAACATCATCCCCACGATCTTCGAGATCCTGCTGGTCGCGGCGATCCTGTGGAAGATGTTCTCCTTCGCCTTCGCGGCCGTCACGCTGGGCACGATCGGCATCTACATCGTCTTCACCCTCGCCTTCACGAACTGGCGGCTGCGCTTCCGCCGGGCGATGAACGAGATGGACCAGGATGCCAACACCAAGGCGGTGGACAGCCTGCTGAACTACGAGACGGTGAAGTATTTCGGCAACGAGCGGCACGAGGAGCGGCGCTACGACGCCTCGCTCGCGCGCTACGAGGGCGCCTACACCCGCTCCGAGACCACGCTGAACATGCTGAACGCCGGCCAAGCGGCGATCATCGCCGTGGGGCTGACCACGGTGATGCTGATGGCGGCCAGCCGCGTCGCGGCCGGCAGCATGACGGTGGGCGACTTCGTGCTGGTGAACACCTACCTGATCCAGCTCTACCTGCCGCTGAACATGCTGGGCTTCGTGTACCGCGAGGTGAAGCAGGGGCTGGTGGACATGGACGCCATGTTCACCCTGATGCGGGAGGAGCGCGAGGTGGCCGATCGCCCCGGCGCCCCGGCCCTGGCGGCGGGGCAGGGCGAGGTGCGGTTCGAGGACGTGCATTTCGGCTACCGCCCGGACCGGGAGATCCTGAAGGGCGTCTCCTTCACCGTGCCGCCGGGGCGGACCCTGGCCATCGTCGGGCCGACAGGGGCGGGCAAGTCCACCATCTCCCGCCTGTTGTTCCGCTTCTACGACGCCTCCTCCGGCCGGGTGCTGCTGGACGGGCAGGACATCCGCGACGTGACGCAGGAATCCCTGCGTGCCGCCATCGGCGTGGTGCCGCAGGACACGGTGCTGTTCAACGACACCATCCGCTACAACATCGCCTATGGCCGCCCCGGTGCCACGCAGGAGGAGGTCGAGCAGGCGGCGCGGCTCGCCCAGGTGCATGACTTCGTGCTGCGCCTGCCCGACGGCTACGACACGCGGGTCGGCGAGCGGGGGCTGAAGCTCTCGGGCGGCGAGAAGCAGCGCGTGGCCATCGCCCGCACCATCCTGAAGGACCCGCGCGTGCTGATCCTGGACGAGGCCACCAGCGCCCTCGACACCCGCACCGAGAGCGAGATCCAGTCCGCCCTGCGCGGCGTGGCGCAGGGGAGGACGACGCTGGTGATCGCGCACCGGCTTTCCACCGTGGTGGATGCCGACGAGATCATCGTGCTGCAGGACGGGCGCATCGCCGAGCGGGGCAGCCATGCGCGGCTGCTGTCCGAGGACGGCCTCTATGCCGCCATGTGGCGCCGCCAGTCCGAGGCGGTGGCCGCCGCCGAGGCCGCAGCCGCGGCGGACCTGGACGCGGACCGGGGGCCGGAGGCCGCCCGCCGCCGGCACGGGGCGGCCGAAGGGGCTTCCGCTCCGGCCACGGCATGACCATGTTGCGCCCGACCGCAGAACTGAGGAGAGCCCCTGATGGCGTCTGACAACCCGGGGAACAACAAGCTCGACGAAATGGCCCCGGAGGATCTGAGCCATGCCGGCTCCATCGTGGACAAGGCCATCGAGTACATGACGGAGCAGAACATCGCGCCGATCTCGGTCGCCTCGGCCCTGCTGGGCGGCGCGCTGGGGCTGATGGCGCGCTCGATGGAGGACAAGGCCATCGCCCGCGTGCTGCGCAGCGCCCTCGAATCGGTGGAGCGCGGCGAGCTGGAGAGCATGCGCGGCTCCCATTGAAGAACGCGGGAAGGACAGTCGGCGACCTTGCCTGGATTGTTCTTCCCAGGAACAAAACTTGACGACGCGGGCTCGGTGGGCCATAGGGCCGCCCTTCCCGCGCGTTCGCGAATTCGAGGTTCAACGACATGTCCCGCCGCTGCGACATCACCGGCAAGGGCGTGCTGACCGGCAACAACGTCAGCCACGCCAACAACAAGTCCCGCCGCCGTTACCTGCCCAACCTGCAGCAGGCGTCGTTCTTCTCCGATGTGCTCGGCACGGCGGTGCAGATGCGCCTGACCACCAATGGCATCCGCACGGTGGAGCACAATGGCGGTCTCGACTCCTTCCTGCTCGGCACGCCCGACCGGAAGCTCGGCACCGAGGCCCTGACCCTGAAGCGCCGCATCGAGCGCGCCCAGGTCAAGAAGCAGGCAGCCTGATCTTTACGGGCATTTAACCGTTTCCCCCCTATAATGGCGGGGAAATGGCTTACGTCCCGATTCTGACGCTCCTCGCCCTCGCGGCCGTTCTGGCTGCGGTGGGCCTGGGGCTTCTTGCCCTGAGGCAGTCCCGCCGGGCCCGCACCGCCGAGGCCCGGTTGTCCGCCGAGCAGGATGCCCTGGCGGCCCAGCGCCGCCACCTGGGCATCCTGGCCCGAGAGCTGACCCGGCCCGGGCTGGAACTACTGACCCTGTCCGAGCGGCTGGCGCAGCACCCGGACCTCACCGTCTCCACCTCCCTCTACCTCCAGACCATCGGCCGGCTTCGCAGTGGCGCCGCGCACCTGCTCAACCTCGCCGACGAGACGGGCGACAGCCTCGCGGAGCATCAGGCCGCGCAGGGGCAGGGCCGGCATCTGGCCGAGGAACCCTTGCGGCTGGGCGAAGTGTTCCAGGAAGCCCTGGCGGAGGTGCGGCGCCCCATGGGGGAGGGGATGCGCCTGTGGCGGATCGATCCGGAGGTCGAGAACATCGTCCTGCTCGGTGACCGGCGGGCGCTCGGCCGGGTGCTGTTCCAGGTCCTGGCCCGGGCGGTACGGGACACCGGCATGGGCGACTGCATCGCCATCCATGTCCGGCACCAGCCGGGCCGCTTCGCTCTGGTGGTCGAGGACGAGGGCCATGGCGCCGCCGTGGGCGACCTCGGCGACACGATGGTCACGCGCGCCGGGACGCGTGGGCTGGAACTGGGCCTTGCGACCTCGCGGGACCTCCTGCACGCGCATGGCGGCGACCTGGTGGTCGAGGCCATGAGCGGCATCGGTAGCCGGGTCTGGATGACGCTGCCGGAACACCGCCTGCTCGCCCCCGACACCGGCGCCTGACGGAAACGCCCGTCAGAGGCGGATCACCATCAGAAGTGTCCGCTGGATGGCCAACCCGTTGTCGTCCGAGATGAGCGCGGCCAGCCGTTGCCCCCGGTGGTGGAAGACGCTGACCCCTTCCCAGTTGTCGGTGGGCAGGGGATCGGCCAGATCCAGCAACGCGTCGCCCTCCAGCACGCTGCCGGCCCCGGCCCGGGCCAGGCGTCCGGCCGGGATGTGGCAAAGCCGCCCGCGCAGCCCGTCCAGCCAGGAGAAATGCCGCTCCAGCACCAGCGCGCCGCCATCCGGCAGCGGACAGGCATCCGAAGGGTCGAAGCCCGGCGCGGGGCGGTAGGCCAGGGCCTGCCAGCCTCCGGGGCCGCCGATCCAGGCATGGCGCAGCGCGCCGGCCTCGTCCGCATGGTACTTCTCGGCGATGGCCAGCCAGCGCCCGTCCGCCAGCACGGCGAGGCTTTCCAGCCCTCCGTTCAGCGGCGCTTCCTCCAGCCTCGGTGGCGCCCTGACCGGCTCGGCCGGGCCGTTCAGGTCGCGGTAGCGCCAGATCCGGTGCCAGCGCTCGAAGCCCACCAGCCAGGAGCCGTCGGGCAGGCGCGCCAGGCTTTCCGCATCGGCCGAGAAGGGCACGGGCAGGGCCCGCCAGCGCGCGTCGTGCAGGCGCCCGGCGCGCGGCGCTTCCAGCCGCAGCGGCACGCCCCGCTCATCCAGCACAAGGCGCGCGTGGCACCAGGCGCCACGGTCGCCGATCGCGGTCAGGTGCAGGTCGTCGGAGATGTGCAGGCCGGACAGGCCCTCTCCCCCCAGGCGCCGGGCATCAAGCTCCAGCACGCCCAGCACGCGCTCCGCCCCGAAGGGCGGATTGCCCTCCGGTGGCGGCAGCGGGCGCGACAAAGGGCGGTCGGTTTCCGGCTGCAACGCCAGGGCACAGCCGCCCAGCCCCGCCACGGCCGCCAGCAGCCCGCCCCCGAGCAGGCGACGCCGGTGCAAGCCCGTCAGATCAGGGCGGGGGAACGCTCGGCGGCAGCGCGCTGGTAGGCGGCCGCGGCATCCTCGTCGAAGAGCTCGGCCAGCTTCTGCATCATGGTGCCGCCCAGCTCCTCGGCATCCACGATGGTCACGGCGCGGCGGTAGTAGCGGGTGACGTCATGGCCGATGCCGATGGCCACCAGCTCCACGATGTCACGGCCCTCGATGTCGGCGATCACCTTGCGCAGGTGCCGCTCCAGGTAGTTGCCCGGATTCACCGAAAGAGTGCTGTCATCCACCGGCGCGCCGTCGCTGATCACCATCAGGATGCGGCGGTGCTCGGCGCGGGAAAGCATGCGCCGATAGGCCCAGTCCAGCGCCTCGCCGTCGATGTTCTCCTTCAGCAGCCCCTCGCGCAGCATCAGCCCGAGATTCTTGCGCGCCCGGCGCCAGGGCTCGTCCGCCGCCTTGTACACGACATGGCGCAGGTCGTTCAGCCGGCCGGGATTGCGCGGCTTGCCGTCCTGCACCCAGCGCTCGCGCGACTGGCCGCCCTTCCAGGCGCGGGTGGTGAAGCCCAGGATCTCGGTCTTCACCGCGCAGCGCTCCAGCGTGCGGGCCAGGATGTCGCAGCACATGGCGGCCACGGTGATCGGGCGGCCACGCATGGAGCCGGAATTGTCGATCAGCAGGGTGACGACCGTGTCGCGGAAATCCGCCTCCCGCTCCCGCTTGTAGGACAGGGAATAGGTCGGGTTGGAGATGACGCGGGCCAGCCGCGCCACGTCCAGCATCCCTTCCTCCAGGTCGAACTCCCAGGCGCGCTGCTGCTGCGCCATCAGGCGGCGCTGGAGGCGGTTGGCCAGCTTGGAGACCACGCCCTGCAGGTGGGAAAGCTGCTGGTCGAGCTGCTGCCGCAGCCGGGCCAGCTCCTCCGGGTCGCAAAGGTCGTCGGCGCCGACCTCCTCGTCGAACCTCTTGGTATAGGCGCGGTACACCGAGGCGTCGTCGGAGGCGGGGACCTCCTTGCGCTGCTGCGGCCCGCCCGGGCGGTCCTCGCCCTCCGCGGCGGAACCGTCCTCCTCCTCGCCCTCGCCCTCATCCTCGGCGGCCTCGCCCTGGGCCTGCTCGGGCTGGGCGCCGAGCATGCTCTCGGCATCCTCGGACTGGGCCTCGCCCTCGCCGGAATTGTCCTGGACCTGGGAGGAGTCGGCGCCCTGGTCGCCCTGCTGCTCCTCGTCCTCGCTGCTCTCGGCCTCCACCTCGGCCTCGGCGAGGTCGAGCGCGGTCAGCAGCTTGCGGGCGGCGCGGGCGAAGGCGTCCTGGTCCTCGGTGCTGCCCGCCATCTCGTCGAGCGCGGCCTCGGCCCGCTCGCCC
>NZ_BDLP01000253.1:0-6396 GCF_001950415.1 Roseomonas sp. TAS13 | reverse complement strand
GCGCGCCCTGGCCCTCCACGCCCTGCAGCCGGGCGGCGAGCCGCGGGTGGTGGAGCCGGCCACGCTGCCCGAGGCCGGGCTCTGACCGGCCCCGCCTGAACCGCGGCGTCGCGCCTGTTTCCGCTCCCCGGGGGAGGCGCCGCCCGCCCCCGGAACCCCTGTCGCCGGGGGCGTGGTATTTTCCTCCAGTCCCCGCCTGGGATTGGCCCGGGGTGGCGGGACTGCTGCGCCCCGATCCCGGCAAGGCGGCGGACCAACGGGGCCCTTTTCGAACCTTGTCCCGGCGTGACACCCGCCTGACAGATCCGTCACATAATCCCGGATGCCTCCCAACTCTGCTATCTGATATAGTAGCTTCGCTGCTGCGGAGATAAGCCCCGGACAGGGTGTCACGAAGGGCGGCGGTCGAGCCTGGACCGCGTGCAGCGCGTCCCGCGCGCGAATGGAACAAGTGAGCGATACCCCGGCCGCCAAGGCCGGGATTCCCGAAAAGCCGGAGGAAACCGATGTCGTCTGCTCTCGCGGCCGAAGGGACGCGTGTCGGCCGGGTGCGTTTCAGCATCGTGGCCATGCTCTTCGCGGTCACCATCGTGAACTATGCCGACCGCGCCACCCTGGCCATCGCCGGCCCCGTTCTGTCCAAGGACCTGGGCCTCAGCGCCGTGGAGATGGGCTTCGTCTTCTCCGCCTTCGGCTGGTCCTACGTGATCGGGCAGATCCCCGGCGGCTGGCTTCTCGATCGCTTCGGCTCGAAGAAAGTCTATTTCTTCAGCATCTTCATCTGGTCGCTCTTCACCCTGCTGCAGGGAGAGGTGGCCGTGGTCGGCCTCGCCGCGGCGGCCTATGCCCTCTTCGTGCTGCGCCTGCTGGTCGGCTTCGCGGAGGCACCGTCCTTTCCGGCCAACGGGCGCATCGTGGCCGCCTGGTTCCCGGCCAGGGAGCGCGGCACCGCATCGGCCATCTTCAACTCGGCGCAGTACTTCGCCACGGTGCTCTTCGCCCCGATCATGGGCTGGCTGACCTTCACCTACGGCTGGCCCTCCGTCTTCTACTTCATGGGCTTCCTCGGCATCCTGGTCAGCTTCGTCTGGCTGAAGGTGATCTACGATCCCAAGGATCACCCGCGCATCACCCAGGGTGAGCTGCGCTACCTGGAGGAAGGCGGCGCGCTGGTGAACATGGACCAGCCCGCGAAGGCCGGCGACCAGGCCAGGGCCGCGACCTTCCGCTGGTCCTACCTCGCGGACCTTGTCAGCAACCGGATGATGCTCGGCATCTATCTGGGCCAGTTCTGCATCAACGCGCTGACCTACTTCTTCATCACCTGGTTTCCCGTCTATCTCGTGCAGCAGCGCGGCATGTCGATCATGAATGCCGGCTTCGTCGCCTCCATCCCGGCGATCTGCGGCTTCCTCGGCGGCGTGCTGGGCGGCGTCTGGTCGGATTCCCTGCTGCGGCGCGGCCACTCGCTGACCGTGGCGCGCAAGGTGCCGATCGTCGCGGGCATGCTGCTGTCGATGAGCATGGTGATCTGCAACTACACCGACGAGCAGTGGCTGGTGGTGCTGATCATGGCGCTCGCCTTCTTCGGCAAGGGCATCGGCGCGCTGGGCTGGGCGGTGATCTCCGACACCGCGCCGCGCCAGATCGCGGGCGTCAGCGGCGGGCTGTTCAACATGTTCGGCAACATCTCCTCGATCACCACGCCGATCGTGATCGGCTATATCATCCAGACCACCGGCTCCTTCAACGGCGCCCTGGTCTTCGTCGGTGCCAACGCGCTGGTGGCGATGCTCAGCTACCTCGTCATCGTCGGACCGATCCGGCGCATGGAGCTGCGCTGAGCGGCCGGATTGCCCGATGCCGGTGCGCGTGATGGGATGCCCGGCATGGCACGGCGCAGGACAGCGGCGATATCCGGCGACCCGGCCGGGGAGCAAGCCGGGCCGGGGCTGAGCATCCGCCTCGACCCCGCCCCCGGGCTCCGCATCGGGCCGGGGAAGGTACGGCTGCTGGAGGAGATCGGCCGCAACGGCTCGATCTCGGCCGCCGGTCGGGCGCTGGGCATGTCCTACCGCCGTGCCTGGGAGCTGGTGGAGGACCTCAACCGGGGCCTGGGCCGGCCCGTGGTGGAGACGGCGGCCGGCGGGGCCGGCGGCGGCGGCACGCGGCTGACCCGGCTCGGCGAAAGGGTGATCCGCGAGTACCGATCCATCGAGGCAGAGGCCCATGCGGCCGCCCTGCCGCGCCTCCTGGCCCTGCTCCGGCCCGAGGAGGACGGGGAGCCCGGCGGGGCCTGATGGGGCCACCCCCTGGCTACCCCCTGGCCACCCCCTGGCCACCTGGCGGCAACCCGTGGCGCGGCGGATTCGTTTTCCTTCCACCACGGTGCTCCGCAAGCATCGTGACCCCTTATCGGCGAACGACCATGCGGAAGGAAACAGGATGAGCACCACGATCGGCGACCCCAACCTCTCCGGCATCCCCGCCGTGAGCACGCCGGCGAGCCCGGAAGGCGACGTGCCGAACCGCCTGATCTCGGCCAGCAAGGTCGAGGGCACGGCCGTCTACAACCGCGAGGGCGAGCGCCTCGGCACCGTCGAGGACGTCATGCTCGACAAGGTCAGCGGCAAGGTGGCCTTCGCGGTAATGAGCTTTGGAGGCTTCCTCGGCATCGGCGAGAAGTACCACCCGCTGCCCTGGTCCACCCTGACCTACGACACCGCCCAGGGCGGCTATGTCGTGGACATGACGCGGGAACAGTTGCAGTCCGCACCTTCCTACGGGGCGGATGAAGGCATCGACTTCAACGACGATGCCTATGGGCGTCGGGTCTACGACTACTACAAGGCACCCTACTGGAACGCCGGCTTCTGAACGGCGATCCGGTCCGGTGGCTGGAAAGGGGGCGGAGGAAACTCCGCCCTTCTTCATGCCGGCCTTTCCGCGGAATGATGGCTGCGCCCGCTGCGCTCGCCGGGCCGGCGATGGACGCCGCCCCTGATCTGTTGCATGGGCCGGCGCCGGGCGAACCGCGCCCGGATGGGACAAGGCAGGGATGTGATGGCAGCAGCGGAGACGAGCCAGGTGGCGGCACGGATTGGGATCCTGGGGATCGCGGGCCGCATGGGTGTCCTGCTGGCCGAGGAAAGCGCGAAGGCCGGTGCCATTGTCTCCGGTGGCACGCGCCGTTCCGGCGAGGTCGGGCCCTACCGCATCTTCCCCGATGCCGCTTCCCTCTGCGCAAACAGCGACGTGGTGATCGACTTCACCCGCGCGGAGGCCGTGGAGGCGCACCTCGCCGCCGCGATAGCGGCGAAGCAGCCCCTGGTGCTGGGCACCTCCGGCCTTTCCGCGGTGCAGGAAGCCGCCGTGGCCGAGGCGGCGACACAGATCCCCATCGTCTATGCGGCCAATTTCGCGCCGGGCGTGAACCTGCTTTTCGCCCTGGCCGAGCGCATGGCGGCGGCGCTGCCACCGGAGCAGTACGATGCCGAGATCGTCGAGATGCACCATCGCCAGAAGGTGGACGCCCCCTCCGGCACGGCGGTGGCGCTCGGCCGTGCCGTGGCGCGCGGGCGCGGCACCACGCTGGAAAAGGCAGGCACCGAGAGCGGCCGCGATGGCCATACCGGCCCGCGCCGCACCGGCGCCATCGGCTTCGCCGCCTTGCGCGGTGGGCAGGTGGTGGGGGAGCACACGCTCCTCTTCGCCGCCGGCACCGAGCAGATCGCCCTGACCCACCGCTCCTTCGACCGCCGCGTCTATGCCACCGGCGCGGTGCGGGCAGCGCTCTGGCTCCTGGGCCAGTCCCCGGGCCTTTACGACATGAAGCACGTGCTGGGCATGGGCTGATCCGGCGGGTTCCAGGGGCGTTGCGCTTCGTGGTTGGCCGCCGGGGGAGAGGCTCCGCCTCTCGCCCCGGGGACAGAGCGACGCAGGAAGTGATGCGTGACCGCCGACGGGATTTGACCCGGCGCCGGCGGGACGGCATGAGCCTTCACCATGTCCCTCGACCCTGATGCCCTGATCGACCGGCGCCGCCTGAAGCGGAGCAGGGCGCTGTGGCGCGGCGGCGCCGTGCTGGCGGCCCTGGCGCTCCTGGCCGTGCTCTTCGCGCCCCGGGACATGGAGGGGTTCGGCACCGGCTCGCCCGTGGCGCGGCTGGTGGTCAGCGGCACGATCACCGACGACCGCGACGTCGTCCGGGCGGTGGACCGCGCGGCGGAACGGGCCGGGACGCGTGCCTTGCTGCTGTCCATCGACAGCCCCGGCGGCACGGTGGCGGGGGGCGAGGCGCTGTATTCGGCGCTCATGCGCTTCCGCGAATCCGGCAAGCCGGTGGTGGCGGTGATGGGCGGCACGGCGGCCTCGGCGGCCTACATGGTCGCCATGCCGTCGGAGCGCATCTTCGCGCGCGATGCCACGCTCACCGGCTCGATCGGGGTGCTGCTGCAGAGCTTCAACGTGAACCAGCTGATGGACACGCTGGGGGTGAAGGCGGAGACGCTGACCTCCGGCCCGCTGAAGGCGCAGCCCAGCCCCTTCTCGCCGCTGACCGAGCAGGGGCGGGAGGTGCTGCTGGGCGTGGTGGCGGATATCCAGTCGCGCTTCGTGGAGATGGTGGCCAAGGGCCGCAACCTGCCGGAAGCGCGGGTGCGGGAGCTGGCGGACGGGCGAATCTACACCGGGCGGCAGGCTTTGGCCCTCGGCCTGGTGGATGCCATCGGCGGCGAGCGCGAGGCCCGGGCCTGGCTGAAGGAGAAGCACGGCATCCCGGAAACGCCCGAGGCGCGTGACCTGGATACAACGGGACGGCGTGGACTGTCGCGCTACGTCACCTCCTTCGCGAAAAGCCTTGTTTCCGAAGGGCTTGCATCGATCGGGATCGTTGACGGCGCCCTGGCGCTTTGGCAGCCTGCCGCACGCTGACCGGCTGCGGGGGGTTTTGGACGGGATGACCAGATCGGAGTTGATCGCCGCGCTGGCCGCGGCGAACCCTCATCTGCGCCAGCCCGATGTGGAACTGATCGTGGCCACCATCCTGGAGGAAATCTCCGCCGCCCTGGCACGGGGCGACCGGGTGGAGTTGCGCGGTTTCGGCGCCTTCACCGCCAAGCGCCGCGATCCCCGGACCGGCCGCAACCCCCGCACCGGCGAGGCGGTGGAGGTCACCGGCAAGGCGGTCCCCTATTTCAAGCCGGGCAAGGAGTTGCGGGAACGGGTCAATGGCGGCCCGTTGCAGAGCCGGGGCGGCAAGGAACGCCCGGTCGCCGGGGACTGAGGCGCGGTCACGGGCGCGGGTCGCGGAACCGCCAGGGCGCGTGGCCGCAGGCCCGGCCAGGCGGAGCCGGAAGGCGGCCCCCGGGGTGCCCCCGGCACCCCTCGTTCCCGGCACTTTCCTGGCAGCGGAGCCGGCCTCTCCCCGTTTTGCCCTTCCGGACGCTCCGAGGGCCTTGCCCCTGCGGCCCAAGGGGGGCACTTCTCCGGAAGCCTGGGGATCGGCGGGGCTGAAACAGAAGCGGAGTGACGAAGACGATGTGGCGCTGGCTGTTGATCGGGCCCCTTTTGCTTGTCCTGGTGCTGTTCGCCCTGTCGAACACGGCGCCGGTCCCTGTCCGTTTCTGGCCCTTCGACCTCGCCTGGGAAACGCCGCTCGCCGTCGCGGTGCTGTCGGTTTCCGCCTTCGCCTTCCTGCTGGGCGCGCTGGTGACCTGGATGGCCTCGCTGGGCGCCCGCCGGCGGGCGCGGCGCCTGGCCCAGACGGTGCGACAGCTCGAATCGGAACTGGCGCAGCTGCGGGCCCAGGTGGTGCGGCAGGTGCCGGAGGGCGGCGAGGCGATGGGACGCCGCCCCGCCAAGGTTGCGCTACCGGCCCCCTGAGCGAGCCCCTATAACCCCGGCAGCCGGCCGGGCCGGAGCGGACCTGCTTCCGCACCGCGCGATCCGGCCGGCTTCTTCCTTCGCCTCCCGCCCATGCCCGCCCCGAGGCAAGGGGCGACCCAGACCCGTCCCGTTGCCCCCGAGGTGCCTATGCCCCTGATCGCCCGCCCCCGCCCCGGCCGGAAGCAACTGATCGTGGCCATCGACACGCCCGACCCGGCGAAGGCCGCCAGCCTGGCGCGGCACCTTTCGCCCGAGGTGGGGCTGCTGAAGCTCGGGCTGGAGTTCTTCGTGGCTGCCGGACCCGGCGCGGTGCGCGACGTGGCCGGGGAGATGCCGGTCTTCCTGGACCTCAAGCTGCACGACATCCCCAACACCGTGGCCGGCGCGGTCCGCTCGGCCTGTGCGGTGCGGCCAGCCATGCTGACCATCCACGCGGCGGGCGGGGCGGCCATGGTGGCGGCAGCGCGGCGGGCGGCGGAGGCTGTCTCTTGATCACAAGTCTCGACGTCG
>NZ_BDLP01000252.1:0-6403 GCF_001950415.1 Roseomonas sp. TAS13 | reverse complement strand
GCATGCGATCCGGCGGCAGATCCATGCCGCCCGCAGCACCATCGCCCGCGCCAGCACCCGGATCGGGCAGATCGAGCACGATATCGCGGCCCGGGTCTCGACCAGGGGCGACGCCTTCCGGCTGACCGCCGGCGAGAAGGTCTTCGATGACCGCAAGACCGCCGGGGCTTCCCTGCTCAGCCGCATCCGGCTCACCGAGCGGGCTCGGCAGGAGGGGCAGTGGACCCTGGGCACCCTGGGCGGGTTCGAGATCAAGATGGAGGGCAAGAGCCGCTTCAAGGGCGAGAGCTACGACCTGGAGGTCTGGATCGAGCGCACCGGCACCGAGCAGGCGGTCCGGCTCGACGGCGATCTGACGCCCATGGGCCTGATCTCCCGGCTGGAATACGCGCTCGACCGCTTCGAGGTGGAACTGGCCGAGGAGCGGCGGGCGCTGGCCGAGGCCGAAGCGCGGCTGCCCGGCTACGAGCGGCGGCTGGGCGAGCCCTTCGCCCTGGAGGCGGAGCTGGAGGCCAAGGCTGCCGAGCTCAAGGCGCTCGAGGCCGATCTCGCGTCCAACGACAACCGGGACGGAGAGGATCAGGAGTCGGCCGTCGGGACGGCCGCCTGAGGCCAGGAAAAAAGAAAGGCGGCGCCCGAAGGTGCCGCCTGAGTTTAGGGAGGAAACGTCCAAGAAAGACAGGAGCCAGCGATGCCGGCTCACTGCTGAAGGAATTATGGCACCCCGCGCCCGGAAAGCGACGGGCGTTTTGTGCAATGCAGCATTGCTGGCGCGCCAGGCGCGGAGCGGTATAGCGTCGCCTGGATCCGCGCCAGCAGGGGCCTGACCTCAGCGCCCCGCTGAACGGATCCTCGCCAGGTCCAGCACGCCCTTGGCGCCCCAGCCCTTGGCACCGGCCGGCACCTCCGGCCGGAAGCGTTCGTAGAGCCGGAATCCGATCCGGTTCAGTTTCTCCGGCTCCATCGAGCCCGCCAGCTCCTCCATCGCTCGGCGCACTGCCGGCAGGTCCTCCCCGAACGCCCGCGTGACGTAGCTGGCCGCCGCCCTCGGCGCAGCCGGCTTGTCATGGTCCAGGGCGCGAACCGAGCCCTTCTCCTCCACGACCGACACGTCGCGGCCGAGCAGATGCACGGTCGTCGCGCGTGCTCGGTCCTTCTGCAGCTTGCGAGCCTCATCGCGCATGTCGCCGCCCTCCTGGTGATCCTCGGCGATCCCGATGGCCTTCGCCTTCACGCGCGCGCTCGACCCGGCGACTGCCCGTCCGAGGGTGATCGCGGCATCCCGGTCGTAGCCGAGCCGCTCCGCCACCACCGCGGCCCAGAGCGTCAGCACTGGCGCCCGGTTGACCCTGATCCCGTCCTTCGTCTCGGGCATGCGCGGTCTTCTCCCTGTCCTCTCCCAACGAGGCACGGCGACGGGAGATGCGCGACCGGGGCGTCTCTCCTTCGGCACCCGGCCGGACCGGCGCCCCGCGGAACCTGGGGCAGGAGCCCAGCATGAAGATCGAGCT
Source organism: Roseomonas sp. TAS13 (assembly GCF_001950415.1). Lineage (NCBI taxonomy): Bacteria > Pseudomonadati > Pseudomonadota > Alphaproteobacteria > Acetobacterales > Roseomonadaceae > Roseomonas > Roseomonas sp. TAS13. The sequence continues at coordinate 4,892 of NZ_BDLP01000252.1, read as the reverse complement.
GCGCAAGATCGACTACAGTGCGTCGCTGAGCGAGGAGACCAACGCCTTCAGCGCGGAGGTGTGGATCGACGGCAGGAAGGAGGGTTGGGCCCAGAACCACGGCACGGGCGGCCCGACCAACGTGCAGCCGGATACGCTGCGCCTGCGGCTGGACGAGTACGGCAAGACCCTGCCGAAGGTGGACATCGGCGCATCCCTGGGTGGCGAGCCCCACCTGATCGTGCAGGACGCGGAGTGGATCGTCGGCCATATGCTCGATGACTGGATCCTGCTGCGCGATCTCCGCAAGCGGCTGAAGAAGCGCGTGCTCTACATCGAGTTGGGTAAACACGGGATCATGCAGACCAAGGTTCTGCCGCCCGAGAAAATCAGGCAGATCCTCGGTTCGGCCGAGCTCAAAGCAAAATGGCGCGTCGAGACCTGGTTGAACGGAGTGTCGGAAGAGGAAGCGCTGAAGCTATTCCGGGAGCATACAGGAGCGGAGCGCGTGTCGTGAGCCGCATCCTTGCCGCGTTCCAGCTGCCGCTGCTCACCGCCGAACAGTTCACCGCGACGGAGTTCGACAGTGCTGCGGCGAAGGCCGATTTCGGCAATCAGTTGCTCGCGTTCATCGCGGAGGACTTCCCACGCAAGCGCTTCACGCTGAAGTTCTACCGCATGCTGTGCCAGCATTTTGGGATGATCGCGCACTACGACCAGCACGGGTTCTGGGCCGAGTACTTCACCAGCACCGCCGATAAGCTGCGCTTCCTGGAGGAGGTCAGCACTCATCCGTGCTGGGGCGATCCCGCCTTCACCTTCTCCGACCTGGAGCGCGTCGTGGTGGCGCGCATCCGCGCTGCCGGGCTTGTTGCCCGGCTTCGCGACGCTCTCGCGCGCGAGACCGAGGCCGCGGAGCGCGCCCTCCTGAACCGCCTGCAGGCACGCTACCAGCCCGAGAAGGCGCCCGTCACCGAACTGCCGCGCCCGCGTCCGGCGGATTGGGCTTCCGACCAGCCGTCCCTGTTCTGAGGAACACTCCCCAGCAGCGGCCAGCCGGAGGGGAGAGGAGAAGGCCGAAGGCGAGAACGGTTGGCATCGCGCCAATCCCGGCACCGCTGCGCTCCATCGCCGCCGTCGCATCCCAGCCCGTCTCGGCCGCAGCCCTGCGGGCCGCGTCCAGCACCGGGCAGGGCCGCTCGCCGGCAATGGTGCCGGGCCCGCCGCGCTGCCTGCAGGGGAGGGGTCTTCGCCAGGGATGGAGAGGACGGAGAGCAACCCTCGCCAGGAGCGACCCGCCGTGGAACTCAGGACCGTCAACCCGCGCACGCTGAAGTTCAACCCGAACAACCCCCGCCGCACCAAGGCCATGCCGGAGCAGGATGCCCAGCTCACGGCCAATATCCTGGCGCACGGCCTGATCCAGCCGCCCGTCGTCCGCGAGGACGGCGAGGAGCTGGTCATCGTCGCGGGTGAGCGGCGGGTCCGCTGCTCGATCAAGGCCAAGCTGGCCGAGATCCCGGTGCTGGTGCGCGACGGGGACGACGGCGCCGATGCCATGCGATCGCTGGCGGAGAACGTGGTCCGGGCCGAGATGTGCTCGGTTGACCTGTGGCGGCACATCGAGGCCATGCTCGGCAGCGACCAGGGCTGGACCGAGCAGGGCGTCGCCAACGCGCTCAATATGTCCGTGCGAGGAGTGAAGCGCCTGCGGCTGCTGGCCAACATCCATCCCGCCATCCTCGACCACATGGCCAAGGGGGATGAGCCCGACCCGGACGACCTGCAGATCCTCGCCAACGCGCCGATCGAGGAGCAGGAGGCGGTCTGGAAGCAGCACAAGCCCAAGAAAGGTCAGGAGGCGAGCTGGTGGAGCATTGCCAACCCGCTCCGCAAGCGCCGGCTGATGCGCAAGGATGCGCGCTTCGACGACGATCTCGCCCGGAAGTTCGGGATCTCGTGGGAGGACGATCTCTTCGGCCCAGGCGGCGAGGACAACCTCTACACCACCAAGGTCCAGGAGTTCTTCGACGCGCAGACCGAGTGGCTGGCGACCCATCTGGCGACGCTGCATCCGAAAGCCTGCATCGTGGAAGCGGGCAAGTACGGCAGCGTCGAGCTGCCACCCGGCGCCGAGCGGGTCTATGGCAAGCCGCAGGACACGGACGAGATGGCGTTCTATCTCGACCGCCAGACCGGCCGGGTGGAGAGCATTCCCTTCCGGGTGCCCGTCCGCACCCGCGGCGAGCGGGGCAGCGCGGGTGCGGGCGCCGGCGCTGCCAAGGCGCCCAGCGCGCAGGCGGATGTGACCCAGAAGGGCATGGCGATGATCGGCGATTACCGCACCGATGCCCTGCATCAGGCGCTGCGCGAGAACCCGATCGACGACCAGACCCTGATCGGCCTGCTGGTGCTGGCGCTCGCCGGTCAGAATGTCTCGGTGCAGTCGCCCCAGCCCTCCAGCCGCTATGGCGAGCGGGGCCGGGTCGCCGCCACGATCATCGCGGGTGGCGTGCTGACCCACGACCCTGAGGCGCTGCGCGCGGCGGCCCGCGAGATGCTACAGAACGTGCTGTCCTGCCGGGACGGCATGACCAGCAGCGGCCCGGTAGCCCGGGTGGCAGGCGACGCGATCGGCGCCGACCGGTTCTTGCCGAACATGGCAACAGACGAGTTCCTGAAGTGCCTGAGCAAGGGCGCCGTGGAACGCGCCGCCTCGGCCGAGAACGTCCTGCCGCGCAACACCGGCAAGGCCACCCGCGAGGCCCTGATCGCCCATGTCGGCCAGGGCCCCTACGTCCTGCCGGCTGCCCGCTTCGCCCTGACCCCCTCCGAGGTGGCGAGGCTGGATGCCAAGGCGGCCGATGATGCCGCCGACCCGGACAGTGACGAGGAGGATCTCGACGAGCCCTCGGGCGACCTCGATCCCGAGGCGACCGGGGAGGAGGTCGAGGACGAGCTTACGCCTGCCCTCCCGCCCGCCAGCAACGACGGCGAGCCGATCCAGGCCGCAGCCTGACCCGCGCCCGCCCGGCATAGGCCGGGCGGGCCTTCATCCCTGAGTGGCACGGAGGACCACATGGACCGCCAGATCATCGCGGCCCGCATCGCGGTGCGTCGTCAGCAGATCATCCTCATCGAGGACCGGCTCGTCTCGGCTTGCGAGCGGGCCGCCGGCCACGGCCGGCCGGGCCATCGCCCGCCCGAAGACCGTAGTGAGTGGAATCGCAGCACCTGGGGGCGCTACCTGCGCGAGGCAGCCGCACAGGAGCAGAAGCTCGGCCCCCAACTACGGCGTCTGCACGCCGAAATCGCCCAGCTGGAGCACCTGTCGGCACTGCCGCTGGCGGCATGAGAGAGGAGACGAGAGAGGAGATCAGGTGAGAGGGAGGAGATGAGCGGTGAGCAGAGGAGTTGTACCGGTTCTGCTGCCCGTGCCGGCCACCGCCCTCTCGGGTTTGCTGCGGCCTGAACCGAACACCCGGCCGCGACAACGGGGGGGTCCTCGCCATGCTCGCTGCGCTGCGCGTGGCTCCGGTCCCGTGCTGCGCACGCCGTTGTCCCGCCCGGCCGCCCGGTTCCTTTCGGCCGCACCCGAGAGGACGATGACCGGCACGGGCCGGACCACCTCTCGAGGTGAGACGAGAGAGGATGAGACGATGGCCCGCTACGTGAACCAAGTGACCCTGCTCGGCAACCTCGGCGGCGACCCGGAGGTGCGCCACTTCCAGACCGGGGGCCGGGTGCTGACCTTCAACCTCGCCACGAGCGAGTTCTGGCGCGACGGCAGCGGCGAGCAGCGCGAGCGCACTGAATGGCACCGCATTTCCGTCTTCGTGGACGGCCTGATCGACATCGGCGAGAGATACCTGCGCAAGGGCAGCAAGGTCCTGGTCCAGGGCAAGCTCGAGAACCGGAAATGGACGGACCAGCAGGGCGTGGAGCGCTACAGCACGGAAGTCGCGCTGCGGCCGTTCCAGAGCAACCTGGTGCTGCTCGATGCGCCGGGCGGACAGAGCCGGAGCGAGAGCGGCGCGCAGCGTGGGCGCCAGCCCGCCGGCGCCGGCGCGGGCAATCAGGACGATGACATTCCGTTCTAGCCCCTCGGCTACGGCGCCCTGACGGGCGCCGCTGCGCCTTCCTGGTCACCAGCAGCTTTCCTGGCCGGCTGCGCTGGATGCGTGGTCGCGCCTGCGCGCGAGGTTCACCGTCATGCTCACCCCGACCGCACTGCCGCGCATGCCCGCGCTCACCACGATGGTTTTCGAGACCGTTCACGAGGAGGGCTTCGAGGCCGGATACGGCCGCTGCCACATCATGAGCGCGCCGCACCCCTATCCCTTCGCCTCGCGCAAGGCGGCGAGCAGCTTCGCCGCCCTGATGTGCGACCGCTACGGCTATGACGGCTATCGCCTGCACACGCCAGGCTACGTGCCGCCGCCGCAGCCGGTGTTCGACGACAGCGAGATCCCGTTCTGAGGAGGCGTACGATGAGCCGTCATGAACTCCCGGCCAAGCGGCCGGGCACGTCCGTCGTCGTCGGCTGGGACAATCCGATGATGACCTTCTTCGCCCAGGTTCTGGATGAGCAGGCCGAGGAGGACGCCGATCCGGTCCTGCTCTGGCTCGGCACCCAGCACGGCGAGGTCACCCGACCGGAGGACCTGGTGCGGCCGCTCGCGCCCTTCGCCGACCTGACGGCGCCGCACCTCGAGCAACTGCGCGCCGACCGCGTCGCCGATCTCGACTGCGGGCCGAGCCTGCTCCAGCGGTTCGGGTCCCTGTTTGTCAATCGGCACTGAATTGGGACCCCAGATCGGCACGCAAAAGGGACCCTCTTGTGAGGTGTGTTGAGGGGGCGTTCAGGCGCGGTTCTTGAATCGCCAACTATCGTTGCCGGTCTCGACGATGTC
>NZ_BDLP01000251.1:0-6426 GCF_001950415.1 Roseomonas sp. TAS13 | reverse complement strand
GCAGTTGCCGGGCCTGGATCGTGCCGCGCGCCAGGGCCAGCGCCCCGGCGGCGGCGCGCCGCGCCCCGCGCCCGGCCAGCCCGGCGCCGGGCAGGATGAAGCGGTCCATCCCCTCGAAGCGGGTGCCGCCCTTCTCCATCAGCGCGCCGGAGCGGGCATCGGTCATCAGCACCACGCGCTCGCCGCGCGCGGCCAGTTCGGCAGCCAGGGCTTCGGCCGGGAAGACGTGGCCGCCGGTGCCCCCGGCGGCGACGACGAAGCTGCGGACGGCCGGACCCCTCACAGGGCCTCCTCCATCGCCCGGCCGCTGCGGCGGCGGGTGAGCGCCAGCAGGAAGCCCAGCCCCAGCGCGATGGCGAGCGAGGATGAGCCGCCATAGGAGACGAAGGGCAGGGTCATGCCCTTGGTCGGGATCAGGTGCAGGGTGGAGCCCATGTTGATGAAGGCCTGCAGCCCGAACTGGGTCAGCAGCCCGGTCGCGGCCAGGATGACGAAGAGGTCGGTTTCCGCCAGCAGGCGCAGCATCCCGCGCACCACGATGAACATGAAGACCGCGATCAGCAGGGCACAGACGATCATGCCGAACTCCTCGCCCATCACGGCGAAGACGAAGTCGGCATGGGCATCGGGCAGCACGTTCTTGATGCGGCCCTCGCCGGGGCCGGTGCCCATCAGCCCGCCGTTGCCGAAGGCCTCCAGCGCCACGTTCACCTGGTAGTTGTCGCCGGTGGAGGGGTCGAGGAAGCGTTCCACGCGGGAGCGCACATGCGGCAGGGTCAGGTAGGCGCCGACGCCGCCCAGCACGCCGAGCCCGCCCAGCGCGCCGACCAGCAGCACCGGCAGGCCGGCGATGAAGAGCTGCGTGAAGAAGACCGAGGTCACCACCAGAAGCATGCCGATATCCGGCTGGCTCTTGAGCAGGAAGGCGATCATCACCCAGCAGCCGCCGGCGATCAGCCAGCCGGCCCAGCGGGAGACGGGGCCGGGGCCGCGCACCTCCGCCAGCAGCCAGGCGGCGACGATGGCGAAGCAGGGCTTGAGGAATTCCGAGGGCTGCAGCGACAGGCCGGGGATCGGCAGCCAGCGGCGGCCACCCTTGATCTCCACGCCCACCACGAGGGTCGCGGCGGTGAGCGCGAGGCCGATGCCGAAGCCCAGGATGGCCAGTCGCCGCACCTGCCGGGGCGAGAGCAGGGAAACCATGATCATCAGAGCGATGGAGAGGGCGAGGTAGCCCACCTGCCGCCAGATGAAGAAGTCGCGCGAGGAGGCACCGATGCGCTCCGCCACCGCCGGGGAGGCGGCCAGCATCATCACGTAGCCGAAGCCCACCAGGATGAAGATGGCGGCCAGCGTCCAGCGGTCCACCGTCCACCACCAGCGTCCCAGGACCGAGGAATCCGCGCGCGAGAAGGACATGCGTCAGGCCGCCTTTTCCAGGGATTGCACCAGGGTGCGGAAGTGCTCGCCACGCGCCTCGAAGCCGCTGTACTGGTCGAAGGAGGCGGCGGCGGGGCTCAGCAGGACCACCGGCGCGCCCAGGCGTTGCGCGGCGGCGCGGGCGGCGGGCAGGGCGGCCTCCAGCGTGCCGGCGGTCTCGTGCGGCACGCCATGGGCGGCGAGGGTGGCGGCGAATTCCCCGGCGCAGCGGCCGATCAGCACGGCATGGGCAACATGCGGGAAGAGGGAGGCCAGGGGTTCGATCCCGCCTTCCTTGGGCACGCCGCCGGCGATCCAGACCACGCGAGGGTAGGTGCCGAGCGCCCAGGCGGTGCTGTCGGCATTGGTGGCCTTGCTGTCGTTGACGTAGAGGACGCCGCCCCGCTCCGCCACGCGCTCCTGCCGGTGCGGCAGGCCGGGATAGCTCCGCAGCCCCTCCGCCAGCTGCGCCCGGGTGATGCCGAGGGCGAGCGCCAGGGCGGCGGCGGCGGCGGCGTTCTGGGCGTTGTGCGTGCCCGGCAGGGCGGCGGCCTCGCCGAGATCGAGGATCGGGCCAGCATCGTCGCGCAGCAGGCGCCCCTCGGCCCAGACGCCGCCGGGCTGCGGCGTGGTGCCGGAGATGGGCATCAGCCGGTTGCGGATGCGCGGGGCCAGGGCGCGGGAGGCCGCGTCGTCCATCCCCAGGACCGAGACCCGGTTGCCGGCGAGGATGTGGGCCTTGGCGTCGGTGTAGCCCGGCATGCCGCCATGGCGGTCCAGGTGGTCGGGGCTCAGGTTGAGCATCGCCCCCAGGTCGAAGTGGAGCGCGTCCAGCCGCTCCAGCATGTAGGACGACATTTCCAGCACATAGGCGCCGCGGGCCAGCAGGGGCAGGGCGGTGGCGGCGGGGCCGAGATTGGCGCCGGCGGCCACCGGCATCCCGGCGCCCTTCAGGATGTGGCGCAGCAGGGCGGTGGTGGTGGACTTGCCGTTGGTGCCGGTGATGCCGACGAACTGCGCCTTGGAGCCGGCGGCGCGGGCGGCGAGGAAGAGGAACTCCGCGTCGCAGAGGATCGGCGCCCCCGCCGCCAGTGCCCGGGCCGCGGCCGGGTGGGTGCGCGGCAGCCGGTGCGGGATGCCGGGGGAGAGCAGCAGCGTGTCCTGGGCGAAGGGCGCGGCGGTCACGTCCGCCACGGTGAAGCCGGCGGCCTCGGCGGCCTCGCGCTGCGCTTGGCTGTCGTCCCAGACCACGATTTCCGCGCCCCAGTCCCGCAGCCGGTAGGCGGCGGGCAGGCCGGCCTTGCCCAGCCCGACCACCGCGATGTGGCGGTTGGCGAAGGGCTTGAAGTCATAGCCCTCCGGCAGCGTGTCGGAGGCGCGCCGCGGCGGCTCCCGGCCGCGGGAGATGTCGGGCGAGGTGAGGTCGCGGGCCATGGCTGTCACCGGATCTTCAGGGTGGAGAGGCCGACCAGGGCGAGGACCATGGCGGCGATCCAGAAGCGGATGACGATCGTAGGCTCGGCCCAGCCCTTCTTCTCGAAGTGATGGTGCAGGGGCGCCATGAGGAAGACGCGGCGGCCGGTGCGCTTGTACCAGAAGACCTGGATGATCACGCTCACCGTCTCCACCACGAAGACGCCGCCGACGATGGCCAGCACGATCTCGTGCTTGGTGGCCACCGCCACGCCCCCCAGCGCGCCGCCCAGGGCGAGCGAGCCGGTATCGCCCATGAAGACCGCGGCGGGCGGTGCGTTGAACCAGAGGAAGCCAAGCCCGGCGCCGATCAGTCCGGCCAGGAAGATCGCGAGCTCCCCGGTGCCGGGCACGAAGTTGAGCTGCAGGTAGTCGGCGAAGATGTGGTTGCCGACGAGGTAGGTGATCAGGGCGAAGACGCCGGCCGCGATCATCACCGGCACGATGGCCAGCCCGTCCAGCCCGTCGGTGAGGTTCACCGCGTTGGAGGCGCCCATCATCACCAGCATCCCGACGATGGGGAAGAACAGGCCGAGCTGGAGCAGGACGTCCTTCAGGAAGGGGACGGCCAGCGCGCCCTGGAGGTTGTAGGGCATCAGCCAGGTGATCCAGAGGGCGGCGAGGAGGCCGAGCCCACCCTGGACCAGCAGCTTCATGCGGCCGGAAACGCCCTTGGTGTTGCGCTTGGTGACCTTCAGCCAGTCGTCCCAGAAGCCCAGCGCCCCATAGCCCATGGTGATCAGCAGCACCGCCCAGACGATGCCCGAGCGCAAGTCGGCCCAGAGCAGGGTGGCGATGCCCAGGCTCATCAGGATCAGCACGCCGCCCATGGTGGGCGTACCTTTCTTCTCGACCAGGTGGCGCTCCGGGCCGTCCGTGCGGATCGGCTGGCCGCCACGCTGGAAGGTGCGCAGCCAGCGGATCACCGCCGGCCCGAAGACCATGGAGACCAGCAGCGCCGTCAGGCAGGCGGCGCCGGCACGGAAGGTCGTGTAGCGGATGAGATTGAACAGGAGGAACTGCTCGCCGAAGGGTGTGACGAGGTTGTAGATCACGCAGGAACTTCCTTCCGTCTGCCCTTCAGCGCCGCGACCACTGTCGCCATGCGGCTGCCGAGCGAACCTTTCACCATCACCGCGTCGCCGCCGCGCACCGCACTGGCCAGGACCGGAGCAAGGCTCGCGGAATCCGGGGCATGCGCGCCGCGCTTCCCCGGGGGGAGGGCCTCGAAAAGCCCGCGCATCAGCGGGCCGCAGCAATACACGAGGTCGGCCGCCGCCGCCGCCGCCGGGGCAAGGGATCTGTGCAGGTCTGGCCCGTGTTCTCCGAGTTCCAGCATGTCGCCGAGCACGGCGATGCGGCGCCCCGGGGGCGGGGTGGGCTGGGCGGCCAGCACGGCCAGGGCGGCGGCGACCGAAGCGGTGTTGGCGTTGTAGCTTTCGTCCAGGAGGAGGAACTCGCCGCCCTCCTCCAGCGGGATCGCTTGGCGCTGGCCCCGCCCGGCGGTGGGGGAGAAGCCCTCCAGCGCGGCCAGGAAGCGCACCGGATCGGCCCCCAGCGCCTCGGCCGCGCCCAGGGCGGCCAGGGCGTTCAGCGCCATGTGGCGGCCGGGGACGGGCAGCTTCAGCCCGAGCCGCATGCCGTGCAGCGACAGATGGGCGATGGAGCCGGTGGCCGTGCCCTGCCAGTCGAGCAGGCGGATATCCGCCCTCTCCGCCTCGCCGAAGCTGACCAGCCGGGCACCGGCCTCCCGCGCGCGTTCGGCCAGCCGCGCGGCATGCGGGCCGTCGGCGGGGAAGACGGCGGTGCCGCCGGGGGCGATGCCGGCCAGGATGTCGGCCTTCTCCTCGGCGATCTCCGCTTCGGAGCCCAGATGCCCGACATGGGCGGCGGCGATGATGGTGATCACCGCCACCTCGGGCCGGGCGAGGCGGGCGAGGGGGGCGATCTCGCCCCGGTTGTTCATGCCGATCTCGATCACCGCATAGGCGGCGTCGCGCGGCTGGCGGGCCAGGGTGAGCGGCACGCCCCAGTGGTTGTTGTAGCTGGCCACTGCCGCATGGGTGGGAGCCAGGGCGGCGAGGCCCTGGCGCAGCATCTCCTTGGTCGTGGTCTTGCCCACGCTTCCCGTGACAGCGGCGAAGCGGGCCGTGGAGCGCGCCCGCGCGGCGGCGCCCAGGGCGGCGAGCCCGGCCAGCGTGTCCGCGACGCGCAGCAGCGGCGCCTGCTCCGGCATCTCCGGCGGCAGGCGGTCCACCATCGCGGCGGCGGCGCCGGAATCCAGGGCCGCGGCCACGAAGTCATGCCCGTCGCGCTGGTCGCGCAGCGCGATGAAGAGGTCGCCGGGCTGCAGGCTGCGGGTATCGATCGACAGGCCGGTGACGGCGATGCCCTCGGGGATGCTGCCCCCGGTGGCCTCGCGCAGCTCCTCGCTGCTCCAGAGTGGGGTGCCGGTCATGCCGCCGCCCCCGCGAGGCGGCGCACCACCCCGGCATCGTCGAAGGGCGTGGTCACGCCCGCGATGGTCTGTCCGCTCTCGTGTCCCTTGCCGGCCACGGCCAGCACGTCGCCAGGGCGCAGGTCCTCCAGGGCGGCCGCGATGGCCGCGGCGCGGTCGCCCGCGTCGATGCCGCCGGGACAGGCGGCGAGCACGGCGGCGCGGATGGCGGCGGGGTTCTCGGAGCGGGGGTTGTCGTCGGTCACCCAGCAGCGGTCGGCGAAGCGGGCGCAGGCCGCGCCCATCAGCGGGCGCTTGCCCGGGTCGCGGTCGCCGCCGGCGCCGAAGACCACATGCAGCCGCCCGCCCGGTCCGACATGCGGGCGCAGCGCGGCGAGCAGGCGCTCCAGCGCGTCCGGGGTATGGGCATAGTCCACATAGACGGCGGCGCCGTTGGCGAGGCGGGCGGCGAGCTCCATGCGGCCGCGCACGCCACGCAGCCGTTCCAGCAGCGGCATGGCCCGTTCCGCATCAATCCCGGTGGCCACGGCGAGGGCGAGGGCCATCAGCAGGTTGTCGGCTTGGTAGCGGCCCGGAAGGGGCAGGGTGAGGTTGGCGCGGCGGCCGAAGACATCGATCTCCAGCGCCTGGCCCTCGGGCAGGGGGGCGTGGCGCAGCAGGCGGATGTCCAGCCCGGCCTCGCCCACGGTGAGCAGGCGCAGGCCCCGGTCGCGGGCGATGTTCCGCAGGGCCGCCAGCGTCTCCGGCTCCATGTCGGCATTGGCCACGGCCGGGGCACCGGGTGGCAGGACGGTCCCGAAGAGGCGCAGCTTGGCGGCGCGATAGCCCGCCATGCCGCCGTGGTAGTCGAGATGGTCGCGCGTCAGGTTGGAAAAGCCCGCCGCGGCGAGGCGGACCCCGTCCAGGCGCCGCTGGTCGAGCCCGTGCGAGGATGCCTCCATCGCCGCATGGGTGACGCCGTTCCGGGCGAGTTCCGCCAGCGTGGCGTGCAGCGTCACCGGGTCCGGCGTGGTCAGCGAGGGGCCGGGCGGGCTGTCTCATGATCACATCTACGCACAGCTCCACCGTAAGGCGAA